>JAEZNF010000212.1 GCA_023441845.1 Bacillota bacterium
CGCATCAAAATAAATATGACCGTTTTGTTCTATTCCTGAAGAATTTGTATATTTAAACTCTGCACTATTATAACTGTCTGGTGCTGATACCGCATCAAATGTAAGATCCAGTTTTTCCTTGCCGTAATCGGCATATTCATTTTTGTACTCCTCGTAGTAACGGCCCTTAACTTGCTTATCGGCAGCGCTTGTTATCTCAACAATTCTCTCTCCGATTTTTACATATTTGCCGTCCTTTTCAATAACTATGTTGTTTTTATACTTGCCTACGAGTTTTTCCGATATGAAATTGTCCTCAGACAGCATTCTGTTATCCTGTTTTTCTACTTTTTTACCTTCAAGGTTTGGCTTGGTAACTGTTGTGGAGTTTATATCCATAGCCTTTATCAGAAGTTCAAGAGTCAGGTCATGGAAAACGCCGTCCTTGTCTTTTCCGCTGAGAATTCCGGACGCAAAGAAACTTTCTGCAATTCCGTCTTTATTGACAACCATTTTTCCTTTTACGTCTCTTATATATAAATCATTGGTCAGCTGTGGAATAGAAACGTCGTTGCTGCTGTCATATCTTCCTCCTGTAAAGGCCTGCTTATATGCAAATGATGAAACGGCGTTTACTAAAGAGGGTATTTGACCCTCGCTGAGGGAACCTGAGAATTCCTTGCTTCCGTCTGACTTTTCGTTAACCACTACATAATCCTTAAGGTTTCCTACAACAGCATCTATGATTTTTTCGACATCGGAAAATTTTTCCTCTTTAAAAGGGTTGTGGAATAGTTTGCTGTCTTTTGGCATAGGGTAATTGGAAACATAGTAAGTATCATTGTTAGAATCCTTCCATATAGAACCTTCTTTATCCCTATATGAATAGTGGATTCTCTTCGGTCCTTTGGAATACTCTTCAGAATTAGTGCTTTCTGTAACCATGTTTTTATTATCGTATTTTTCTGTGCTTGTAGCTGCCGTTAATACCTTATCGTTGTCTTTCAAAGTCATAGTAGTTTGCATTGTATAGCTGTCAAGCTTCTCACTGAAGCTTTCTGCCGTAAATTTAATTGAATCCTTCATCTGCTCATATCCTGTCTTTGATACTATGTCTGCAAAGGCTGTTGTTACAAACAGTGCAAGTCCGAGACAGAAGCTTAAAACCATTACCGTCTTTTTATTAACTTTCATTTATATCTCTCCTTTATTTGAATTAAGGAAGCCTTCCTCTAATACTATTCTATATTATATATATTGATTTCATATAAAGTAAATATAAACAAAATATAAACAATTGAAACGAACGAAATCCAGAAGTGCTATAATATCCTTTAAGGGTGGTGCGATATGCAGAAGAAAAGCAGTACTAAGGTAATGGATGCTGTTATGGAAAAGACTTTTTCGGCAGGCAATATTTCCATACCGTATGCATTTGTACGGAGTATAAAAAGCAGGTATATAAGGATAAGGATAGGCGCTAAGGGTATGAGGGTGACTGCGCCGTTAAGGACAGCGGAAAAGGTAGTAGAAAGCTTTTTAGAATCAAAAAGCGGCTGGATTATAAAGCATTACAGTATGTTTCAATCAATGAAAGAAAATGAAAAGGTCCGCACATGGCAAAACGGCGATACTATAATGTATAAAGGTGAAGAGTATAAAATTAAAGTATTTACCTATCCCAAAAAAAGGACAGCCATCGTGTTTAACGAAAAAGAATTTGAGGTGTACATTAATGAAGCGTTAAGCTCTCCTGAAAGGGATGAGAACATTGAAAATGCATTCAGGGCCTGGTTTATTAAGCAGGCAGGAGAAATAATAGGGATGAGGGTTGCTTTTTTTACCGGAATTACCGGTTTGAAATATAACTCCTTTAAGATTAAAGAGCAAAAAACCCGCTGGGGCAGCTGCTCAAAAAAAGGCAATCTGAATTTCAACTGGAAGCTTGTTATGTCCCCGCAGTGGGTTTTGGATTATGTTGTACTGCATGAAGTATGCCATTTAAGGCATTTAAACCATTCGAAAGCGTTCTGGGAAATGGTGGCGAAGTATTGTCCCGACTATAAAAAGGCGCATGAATGGCTTCGGAAGAATAAACTTCAACTTTAAATATTGATTTTATTGTATAATATAAAAAGGCTGCTTTTAAATTTATGGCGCATTACGGCCATTAGCCGGGAGGGATGGACTTGTTTGAAATACTTTCTTCTCTACTTAAATACATTTTTATAACCGTTATATATCTGTTTATTTATAGCGTAATTCGGCTTATTTATCTGGATATCAAGTCTGCGAGTGCGCAGAAATTCCAGGTTAAGAGAAACCTGCCGTACCTTAAGCTTATTAATATAAGGGAAAGGCTTGGGTTTAAGGTTGAAGAGATTTATGTACTGGACAAGAGTGTTGATATCGGCCGTTCAAATAAAGGCGGCATAGTTATCAATGACCCTTATATGTCCGGAAAGCATGCCGGGTTCATTTGTAAGGACGGAAAGTGCTTTATCCAGGACTACGGAAGTACAAACGGTACTTTTGTTAACGGAAAACAGACATCAAAAACTCCTCAACCATTAAAAGACGGTGACAAGATACATATCGGGCAAATGGACTTTTTGTTTGTGGAAAACAGATAACGGGGGTGATATGTGTTGCTTAGGGTGTTGAGCTACCGGCGTCCGATAAACATGATTGTTTTAATTAATATAATAGCTTTCGGCCTGTTATATTTCTATAAGAAGCCGTTTGACAAGCTGGTGCTGGTTGAAGGCTTATTGGTAACAGGGCTGATATGCGTTGCCTACTTCATTATTGTCAAAAAAAGCATGGGGGATGAATACCTGTTTCTGGTTGTCTCAATGCTTGCCAGTCTTGGGGTATTGATGATTTACCGTTTGGATTGGGAAATGGGCTTTAAGCAGGTTATTTGGCTTACTGTGGGGATATTATTGTTTTTCCTCAGCTATTACTGGTTTATGAGGGTTAAAATCTGGGATAAGCTGCTTTTATATTATGTTGCGGCCGCCTTATTGCTTTACTCGATAACCCTGATACTTGGAGACAGTATAAACGGCTCGAAAAACTGGATTAATATTATGGGAATGAGTTTTCAGCCGTCAGAGATAATTAAAATTCTATATATCTTTACTATTGCCTGTTTCTTTAAAAAATCGGAGCAGTATATTTCGCCTAAATATAAATTGAATTTCAGCAAAAGCGAATTGACTGATAAGATTTTGCTGATGCTTACGGTTTATTGCTATATAGGGTTTTTAATTATACAAAAAGAGTGGGGTACATCACTGCTGATGTTTTTGATGTTTTTCATGATTCTATATGCATTTTATGACGATATCAAGCTGCTTCTTTTGAATTTGGCTTTTGCCGCATCAGGAGCTTTGGGAGGATATTTTTTCGTCTACCACATAAAGATACGCGTGAGCATGTGGCTTAATCCGTGGACTGATGCATCGGGCAAAGGCTATCAGATAACGCAGTCCTTATTTGCCATAGGTGAGGGGGGGTTCTTTGGAAAAGGAATTGGCATGGGAAATCCCGGTTTAATTCCGGAGGTAAAAAACGATTTTATCTTCTCTGCTATTTGCGAAGAAATGGGCATATTCGGTGGTGTAGCCGTTATCCTTTTGTTTTTTATTCTGGCATACAGGGGCTTTAAGATAACGCTGTATATAAAAGATGCGTTTAAGAAGCTTGTTGCCTTAGGGTTAACATTGATGTTCGGATTACAAACCTTTATCATTATTGGAGGCGTAATCAAGCTGATTCCCTTAACGGGAATCACTTTGCCATTTATCAGCTATGGAGGAAGCTCACTTACCACCAGTTTTATTGCGCTGGGGATTTTACAGGCACTCTCAAAAGAGTCTTATAAAGGAGAGGAGGTCACAGAGAGTGAAGAGGAATAAAAAGATCATACATCTGTTGATTCTTATTTGCTGTATTTTCTTTACCCTTGCAGCTTATTTGACTTATTTCCAAATATTTAAAAGTGAAAAGGTTGTCAAAAGTCCATATAACCGCAGGCAGTCTGCTGCGGAAGATAATATCAAAAGGGGAAGTATATTTGATAGAAACGGAGTAGTGCTGGCCCAAAACAGTAATAATAAAGATAAGCGCGAGCGGGTATACCCTTTCGGGGCGCTTTACAGCCATGTAATCGGTTATAACTCGGTTATATACGGGAAAGCGCTTATTGAAAACGAGTTTAACGACTACTTGTTGAATATCAGTAAATTGAAGTCGGTGGTAGGCCTTAGTGACAGCCTTTTAAAAGGTGAGAAGCAAGGAAACAATCTTTATCTGAGCATTGACAACAGCCTTCAGGAATATGCAGGCAGGCTTATGGGGAATAAAAAAGGCGCGGTGGTAGTTATGAACCCCAAAACAGGTGAGGTTCTGGCAATGGTAAGCAAGCCTGATTTCGATCCGAATAACAAAATGCTTGCGAAGAATTGGAAGGGTCTGGCCGTTTCTAAAGACAGCCCGTTCCTGCCGAGGGCTACGCAGGGGCTTTATGCGCCTGGCTCCACATATAAAGTGGCTGTGGCGGCGGCAGCATTGGAAAACGGTTTTGGGGATATAACCTTTGAAGATAAGGGATCTGTTATAATAGACGGTAAAGAGTTCAGCAACTCGAAGAAGAAGGCTTATGGCAAGCTTAACCTTGAGAAGGCGTTGACGGTATCAAGCAACGTGGCTTTTTCACAGCTTGGAGTCATGCTTGGAAGCAAGGCGATGAAGGAAATGGCGGCCGGAATGGGAATGGAAGGGAGTATTCCCTTTGATATACCTGTAAATAGAAGCACTTTCCCTTATAACAATATGGGAAAAACAGATCTTGCCGCGGCAGGAATTGGGCAGGGCAAGCTGCTGGTTACACCGATTCACATGGCAATGCTGGCATCCTGTATAGCCAATAAGGGCGTTATGATGAAGCCCGTAATGGTTACAAAAGCTGTATCGCCTGATGGGAAAGAGGTAAAGAAGTGGGGAACCGAAAAACTGTATAATGTCATGTCGGCTGATACGGCTGAAAAGGTTAAGAAAATGATGGTTGGGGTTATCAAAAGCGGTACAGGCAAAAGTGCTGCAATAAGCGGAGTGACAGTAGCGGGAAAAACCGGAACTGCTGAAAATGAGTTGACGGGCAAGGAAAAGAACAAAGAGCATGCATGGTTTATAGGCTTTGCCCCTGCGGAAAATCCGCAGGTAGCCGTGGCTGTCATTGTAGAATACTGCGGTACATCGGGCGGCACAACATC
>JAEZNF010000222.1 GCA_023441845.1 Bacillota bacterium
GAAATAGCATTCGGCTCGGATGGAGAAAAGGGATTTAATATACATATTGAGATTCCATTGTAATAGTATAGAAAAAAATAGGATTTACTGAAATTAATGACAATCGGCAGGACTTTTAGTAAAAGTAATGACAATGGGAAGTTGTAATTTAGTGTAAACTATTCTAAGAGCGTAATCAATAAAAAGGAAAGGGTAAAAACGAAAAGGGGTAGGGGCTGATGATCAAGGTTATGATTGTCGATGATTTGGGGATATTCAGAGATACATTGAAGTATATGCTGGATCACGACACTGATATTGAAGTAGTTGGAGGAGCATCTAATGGTTTTGAAGCTTTTGAATTGTGTAAAAAAACACAGGTTGACCTGGTTCTTATGGACATTTTGATGCCGGAGTGTGATGGAGTGAAAGGGACGCAGCTTATCAAGCAGCACTTTCCCAACATTAAAATCATTATTCTGACAACCTTTCAGGATGATGAAAATATATCCAATTCCTTGAAAAACGGGGCAGATAGCTATGTTCTGAAAGATATCAGTGCAACTGAACTGGTACATGCAATTAAGAGTGTATATCAAGGGTATAATATTATCCAGAAAAACATATTTGATAAAATGGTACACAAACTGGATGGGGATGATATACACAACGAAGATGGAAGTACTATTGTGGCAAAATTGAATGAAAGAGAGATAAAAGTAATTCAAATGGTAGTTGACGGAAAAAGCAATAATCAGATAGCAAAAGAATTATTTCTTACCGAAGGGTCAGTTCGCAATATCGTTTCTTCTTTACTAAGAAAACTTAATTTTAAGGATCGTGTTCAATTAGCAGTGTTCGCAGTACGGAATAAACTGGTATAATACGGATTCTGATAAGTGCCAAAAATAGAATCAGAAGTAATATTTTAAGCCCTTATAAATAACAAAGAGGTACTGCAAATTATTTGTCAGACCTCTTTGTTCATGTTTAGAAAGGTATCATTAAGTTATTTTTTAATAATGATATCATCTATATAACCTTTATACTGTCCGAATGTTAATTGCTGGTCATAAGCTACCAAAATCCGCTTGATGACTTTACCTTCACACCACTGACCGATATTGGAAGTTATAAAGTTCCATTGGCCTATCACTCCACGTCCGCTTTTGGGATGCATATTGACCCCATTTTGATCAACGGCACCAGATGATCTCAGTACCGAACCATCGGTAATTATGATCACATTAACATTATGGTTAAATGGAAACAGTTTCAAAAGGATACTCTTCCATGATAATTATGCAAAAAACAAAACTTCTCGTTCCTGTTTTTTGGCTTGCACCTTTTAAACCTGTGATTTTTCTTATTTAAACCCTTTGGACGCTAACCATTCAACAGCTTCAGCTTGGGTGGAAAAAGCCCTTTGCTCGATTTTTCCGCTTACAGCCATATTGATCTGCATTTTTACAATTGCACTATCAGTGATAACAGCCGAATGCTTTCCATTATTTTGACTCATCCAATTCACATGCTGTTCCATAACATCTGCAATATCTGAAGTTTTATACTCAGTGATATCAACAATCTTGGCCCAGGGTTTGCCGCCTATCAGCGGTGCGATTTTGGAGACGTAATCGTTATGGTATCTCAAGTAATCTTCCCTAGACCATAGCCCGATATTCTTTTCATAGGATACCATTTTACTTTCATCGAAATCAATTGAATATAAACCTTTACTATCCTTAATTTGCATAAAAATGCCTCCTTTTTGTGATGGTTCTTGTTTCTGAATTATATGGTATAGCAGAACTGGTTGTTTGTTTAAAGCCGCTACTTACTTAAAGCTTCTACCGATTTAAAACCCTGCACAATACTAAAGAGTTCTTTTGTGCATTCTGAAATCATTTGGCTTGTAGATGCCTGTTCTTGGGTGGATGCCGATACCTCCTGTATATTAGCTGCCGATTGTTGTGAAAACGCAGATATTTCACTAAATTGTTCTCCTACATGTACTGCACTTTTGCTAAGAACATTTGCTGCTACAGTTACAAGCTTAATATTGTTGGAAGATTCCTCCACAACACTGCGGACCTTGTCAAAGGCACTAATTGTTTCATTCAGAGAAGTCTCCTGCTCTTGGATTGCAATTTCTGATTTCTTTATTTCCTGTACCGATAACTCAATACCTGACTGAACCTCTTTAATTATGTTGTTTATTTTCTTAATAGATTCATTAGATTCCTCAGCGAGTTTTCTTATTTCATCCGCCACAACGGCAAAACCCTTTCCGTTCTCACCGGCTCTTGCAGCTTCTATTGCTGCATTTAAGGACAGTAGGTTTGTCTGCTCGGAAATACGGCTTATTACTTCAAGCACCATACCGATTTCTTTTGAATTATCAGCCATATTGGATATCGCAGTACTTAAATTGGAAAAAACTTGCCTATATTCTTCCATCTTTTGATAGCTAAAATTTATAGCATCATGAACATCATTTACAGTGATTTGGGCCTCTTTAGTATGCTTTTCAGACTCACTCATACTTGAAACTAATTCATCCAGCCCATTAACTATGGTTTTTACAGAATCAGTCCCTTTTTCAATCGCCAGAGCCTGGTCCGTCGCTCCTTTTGTGATGTCCGTAATGGCATATGAGATCTGTTCGGTTGCCTTATTTAGCATTTGAAAAGATTTAAATACTTCTCCATATGAATTTGCAAAGGCTGAACTGTCTTCGCTTACTTTTTTAAGGATCGTATCGAATTTTTTCATAGCATCACTAAGGCCTTGGGCAATTTCTGCGAGCTTATTTTTGCCGAGAGTGTCAATATTAACATCTTTATTTCCCTGCGAAATGCTGTCAATAGCTAAGACAAACCTAGCCATTGGCTTTAGAAGCTTGCCATAGTAAAAAAATAAGGCAAGGAGCAGAATTACTAAGGCAATATTACTTATAACGGATAGTTTCCGGGAGTAAACAGCCAAAGAAAGAAAAAGAAGCGATACTCCCACAGTGGAAACAATAAATGCGGGCATTAACAATTTAAGCCTAAACTTTCCTATATTAGTAGTTTCCAATCCAATTCTCCTTTCATACCAATAAAAAAAATAAAAAATAGTCATATATCTACATACGCAATAAGAAAATGTAATAAATTTAAAAATACTTTTCACCTGCATTTATTCGGAAACAAAAGAAAAAAAGACATGAAATATTACTAACTCGGTTGTATTATATAATACTTTATATATAATATCACCTAATCATCGACATGTCTATTTGTACCATCCCATAAAAATACACAATATTCATAATTTATAATGCTTTTCTCAAAATATCTTGAAATTCCTTAAAATTTTGTAAGACTTATTATGGAAACAGATATTTATTTCTTTAATGCCTTTAATCTTCCTAGTAT
>JAEZNF010000263.1 GCA_023441845.1 Bacillota bacterium
GATCTATATCCATCTGGATGATAACTTCATTAAAAATACCCCTGGAATAATTTATTGTCCAAGGCAGCCAACAATATGTTGACTGCTCTGGATACTGCCTGACGCCGAATTGGGCAATTGCTGCCATCAGGACTCACCAGCATCGCGCAGTAAGGGGTAATTGCCATTCTTAGCTTTCCAAGGCTTGATTTTACCCCTTGCCGTTCTTCATCAGTTAGATTTATCACGTGTTCCAATTCTCCTAATGTAGTCAGCTGCCATCTCCAATCCTGCCATTGATCTTAGGCTACATTCATCCATAATTCAGTTTCACAGTAATTTCTAACCATTTAGAACTTCTCTATTTAAAAAGCTTTTTTAAAGAACTTGCATCTCATTTTCCTGCAAATAAGCTGAGTAACGTTTACCTAAGGAATTATTTCCCGCTTCAAGATAATCACCCAATACCTTTTTAAGATCAAGCACATCACTCATTTCGAAGTATCCGACCTTCCCTTTGGAAAATCTGACAGCGCGAAGGGCGCCAAGGGCAAAAGCTCTACGTGAGAAGGATTCATGTGAAATTTCTATCTTATCATCCTCGCCGATAATCATTACTTCATGTTTTCCGACAACACCACCAGCTCTTACTGCTGTGATTGGTATTTGAGCATTTACATCTGAATTACCGGAAGAGGTCAATCCTTTTTCAATTTCAGCAGCAATTTTCTTTGCAGTTCCTGAAGGAGCATCTTTTTTATGTTTATGGTGGATTTCGGTTATTTGAAAATCATAATTATTTAATATATTAGCTGCTAAATTGGTAAGAAGCATTAGTACATTTACTCCAAGAGTAATGTTCGGCGCATATACAATACCGTTTCTATACTTATTGGCAAGTACAAAAAGCTTTTTCAGACCAATCTTAGAAAATCCGGTTGTTCCGATGACAATATTAACTTTCATTCGTGAGAATATTTTGGCATTTCTCAATGCTGCTTCCGGGCTAGAAAAGTCAACAACTACATCAGGTCTGGACCTGAAAATGACCATTTCCAAATTTTCAGATCCTTCTATAATAATTCCTGTGCTGCTGCTTCCTATAACTTCACCCAAATCCTAACCTTTTTTATCACTGTTGGTACTGCAAATTGCTGATACAAGCTTTATATCATCCTGTTCCAATAGAACCTTTGCAATTTCCTTGCCTGTCTTACCAAGACCCGATATGCATACTTTAATCATCAAATATTCCTCCGTTTCGTTGTTGTAATCTGGGGGTCAAAAACTCAAGGCCTTCTCGCTTTTGGCCGTATTCCTCTTCTAGGAAATGGCTGCTAATTAAAAACGCTACTGTTTTTTCACAGTAGCGCTAAAAGTAAAAGGGTGCAGTTAAAAATGCATATCAATCACCTTCTCTTTCAACGCTTGCGAGATTAGCTGACGGATTCGGGTCGAAAGTTAACCCTACCAAGGCATATTCCTTGGACTCACCCCAAAATTGGTTCTCCCGTTCCATTAATGGATTCAGCGCATAAATAATAAAGTTGTATATAATTAAATAACTATTGGTTTTATCTTAACACATAAACTACTTACTATATTTTTTAAACAAATCATCCAAAGCCTCACGCAGTAGAAATGCCTCTGTTTTTTCCATCTCCTTTGACAGCTCAGAAAGACGGTCAACCTGGGTTTTTGTAAAGTAACTGGATTTTAAAACCATACTTTCTGCTTCAGATAGGCAAACCTTGTTTTTACCTAACTTTTTTGCTCTGAACATTGCACTATCGGCAACTCTGAAAAGTTCTACTACATTTTTCGTATCTCTTGGACAACTTGCTATTCCAAAGCTCAGTGTGACATATACATCTTTTTTCTTGTCTCCATCAGCAAATGTGAATGTATTATCCGATAAATATCTTCGGATTTCTTCCATCTCCATTATGCTGCGTTCTGCTCCTTTTCCTCTTAAAAGTATTGTAAATTCATCACCATTCTTACATATCAAATCTGCCGAACCAAGATTGTTGATAAAAACAGATGTAAGCTTTTTTACTATATCGTTACCTATTTTGTTTCCAAAAACATTGTTTACATTTTCAAAATTGTCTATATCAGCTACAACAATACTAAAAGGGCCTTCATCTCTATGAATCATTTCCTCAATATTCCTGATAATCTCATCTTTTGTTACCAGTCTATCCATATACATTTCTCCCTTATATAATATACTATCAAATCCATATATATATGTCAATACATTATAATAATATATAACATTTAGTTTATATATGGTTACAATAATATTATAGGAAACCAAACTTATTGGATAATATTATTATTGGCTTTAATAGCCTCCACAATTCAAATAGTACTTAAAAAATTTAGATTTAAAGACTTTTTGGCAGCTATATCGACACAAGTTTTAGGACTTTTATCCGACATCACTATTTCATATGAGGAAATACGGTGTTTGTAGATTATGCTTCAGAGATTTGGCTCCTCAAACTTTGCATCTCCCCTTATCATGTTGCGCATGTCATTTTATAGATTTCTGCAGTATCCTTATATACCTGCCCCCCATGCGCAGTCAAAGGTGATAGCAACCTTTTTTTCCGGGTAATCCACTGAATATATTGGCAAATCCTTACCTTCTGAAAAGGCACTCAATACATCCGGCCGTGAAACAAGAATTGCAAATACTGTAGCTGCAATCATAAAAAACGCCAGAATAACGGTAAATACTTTCCTTCCTTTTAAAACAAATACCTTCATTGTTGTGTTCTCCTCGGTTTTTAATTTTAATAAATAATATTGCTTTTATTATCCACTTATGATTGCAATCGGATTTCACTAAACTTATGAATTTCAAAAAATATTTCCCGTCTATAAACATACGAAACCTTTATAAATCTCGCATCATAAAAAAAATAAAAAAATTTCGATTTTCATATTGGTATAATATCTAAAATAAGTTATAATAAATATAGTCCCGTACTCATAAAACTATTGAAGCTTAAATACTTATCAGGGAATAATCTTTGAAACACTCATATAATAGTGTTAGGAGCATATTTACCTGATTTTACATATATATCATAATCTGCCTGCACAAGGCAATTGTTTAAAGGGGAATTGTATATGGATACAAAAAAAGCTGCTATGAAAGGAAGTTTTAATGATCTTCTTAACCGAATCAATGTCAAAGATGGCGAAGAAAAGCTTAAGAAAGGTACAAATTCTTTAGTTCAATTTTCTAAGAATGTTACGTCAAATTTGTCCAAAAGTATTGAAAACAAGCCACAGCAAATATCCGATATAATTAAGTCGCTAAAGAATGAGAAGATTAAGAACCTTGAAAAACTTCTTAGAGTTGATAAATCCGAGCTGATAGCCTCAAATAAGAAAAACCGCATCTACCGTTCAGAATCCGGCTCAATGTACATAGTAGACAAGAATATTTGGGGTGAACCTGTTAATGTTACTATCAAGGATGATAAAAAATTAGTAATAAAATGCATTAAATATTTAGATGATCAGCCGTTTCTATTCCCTGTATTCAATGAAAAGAATCTTAAAGGAAAAATTATTAATATGACCATGGAAGAAATATGGTACCAGGACGCAGATATGATTACAGTTGTTTCTTTCAGCGGGGAATCGGCAGATTTCGTCAAGATTAAAATTACCAATATAAAAAATATGACTGATGATAAACTTTTTGATTATATCAATAATTTCAAACTGGTCTACAAAAACAAAAAAATAAATGATATTATCACTGAAAAAGGAATTAAGATTGATGATGTTTTGATTGTTAGAAAAGGCTATATAATCGGTAAGGATCCAAAAAATAACCTCAAATCGTATGTCTTAAGCGAGGATTGCAAGATCATTGATGAAATACCCTTAAGAAGCGTTCCTAAGATGGATATGGCTGCATTAGATACTTTATTTTCAAGTGAACTGGTTGATTATATCAAATCCAACAATTACGATTATTCAAACTTCAAACAAAACGGTGAATATATCGAATACTGGCAAACCCTTGGAAGTAAAAACATTTGCGTAGTCAGGTATAAAATATAATACAGTTTAATATAAGAAGGACCCTTACAAAGT
This sequence comes from Bacillota bacterium, assembly GCA_023441845.1. GTDB lineage: Bacteria > Bacillota > Clostridia > Acetivibrionales > DSM-2933 > JAEZNF01. Next base: position 4,105 of record JAEZNF010000263.1, read on the forward strand.
AACCATATAAGGGTCCTTCTTTATACATTAAGTTTCTTTCTAAACTTGGGCTGTTCCCGCTGCCGGAGGTGTATACACTCTCTGGGCAAGTTCTGCATCAAGCATCAGTATGCCTCTTCCATCGTCCCCAACAAGTTTTACCTTATTAAGATTATTTTCTGAGTTTGCCTCCTCTTCAGCCTGTTCGGTTACAAACCACTGTAAAAATGCATTGGTTTTATGATCCCTTTCCTCAAGGGCTAAATCTACTATACTGTAGATGGATTTTGTCACAAACTGCTCATGCTCCAAAGTAAGCTGCATTACTTCTTCAATTGAAGCAAATTCACTCTTTGGCGCATCAATTTGTCCGAGCTTCACTCTTCCGCCAACATGGCTCACATAATTAAAGAACATCATAGCATGATCACGTTCTTCCTGAGCCTGCACACGATAATAATTTGCAAAACCGTTAAGGTTCCTTGATGCAAAGTAAGCCTCCATAGAAAGGTAAAAATAAGCTGAATAAAACTCCTTCTGTATCTGTTCATTAAGTTTCTGCTGCATTCTTTCACTAACCATAATACTATCCCCTCCATATTTTCTATCTGAAATCTACTTCCAAATTATATAATTAATTTACCCCCAAAAATATACTTTAAAACTTTTTTAAAATATTTTCTTAATATAGTCACAAAAATTCCTCCTTTACATATATTGCTATTGAGTATGCAATAATGAGACAAAGGCGTCCGGATTGTTAGAAGACGCCTTTTATTTATGTTAAAAAAGTTTTTGTTGATACCTGAAATTATTTATGTAGGAGTTGATATATATGTGCGGTATAGCAGGATGGATTAATCTTAAAGAATATATTGGCAGTAACGAAAAAATATTAAACGATATGACAGATACTCTTCTTAATAGAGGGCCGGACGCATCCGGTAAATGGGTATCCAACCATGCCCTTTTAGGCCACCGTCGGTTGATAGTAGTTGATCCTGCAGGCGGAAGCCAGCCTATGGTCAGGAATTACGGTGATAATACATATGTTATAACATATAACGGAGAGCTTTATAACACCATGGATCTAAGAAATACACTTGAAAACTACGGTCATAAATTCTACAGCAACTCGGATACCGAGGTACTTCTGGTGTCATATATCCATTGGGGCACCGGTTGTATTGAGCATCTAAACGGTATATACG
>JAEZNF010000331.1 GCA_023441845.1 Bacillota bacterium
ATTATACGCACATTAAAAAGAGGCTATAACCGCACAACTAAGCGGTTTGTTGCCTCTTAATTTCTTTTCAACTGTCGAAAATGAGATTATATCATAATATTGTTGGAGCATGAGTTGCAACAAAAAATTGTATATTTTTATAACAGAGTGATTTGTAGAAATAAATTTTAGATTTCAGGTTAAAGCTAGGTTATACAAAATATAATATTTGCCCGGGACAGGGTCAAGAACGCTTAAGAAAAATTTTATTTAATTATTTCAATAAGGTATCTGATGTTTTTGTTTGTTTTTTGTTGCAAATTTTAAGAGGACGATCGTAGCATGATCGTCCTCTTTGTTGTTTTTATGTATGCCATATACACTGTGTAGCCTTTATGGGTTAATACCCCATACTTTACTGCCTGAAATGTAAGCAGGGGTCTTGGACCATAATACCCATGAACTGGATGAAGCATTAAATGAGAAATCATTTGTTTGATTATATTGAGTCCAGTTAGACTTTGACATCCTAGAATTAATCTGAACATAGTTCCCTGATGAGAGTATGCCTGCATCACTTGTAAATCCTATTTCAAGGTAATAATCGGCATTGGAAACAGGAGTAGCAAGTTTGATAAAATTGCCGGTTATCTTTGTGGAACTGATATTGGAATAGTCACACCAGAAGTTTTGGTTCGTTTCTCCATCTATCGTATAGTAATACCTTATTTTGAGGTCAGGTAAGTTAACAGGTGAAGAACCTGTATTGGTAACTTTGAAACTCATACTGATGTTGTCTGTCTGGTTTGAAGTATTCCCATTAAAAAACTCAACATTGACGTTACTTGATGCTATCGGTGTAGGAGTTGCTGTTTGTGTCGGTGTAGGCGTTGTTGTTTGAGTTGGTGTTTGTGTCGGTGTAGGCGTTGTTGTTTGTGTTGATGTAGGAGTAGGTACCGGTACATTACCTATGGAAAAACTTGCTACAAGTGTTGACAGATCCCCATCAGTACGTCCGCCTAACAAATATATTTGACTATCAAGTGTTGTCAGATAGTAATCATAGATATTATATATCATTGAGCTTTCTGCTTGAGTCCATGTATTATTTGTCGGATTATATTCTTCTACCGATCCGGTATAACTATAGTTCTGTGTAGTACCTCCGAAAGTATATATTTTTCCGTTTATGACTTCCGATTTGAAATTTGATTTAACAATGGGCATATTTGATCCGGTACTCCATGTACCTGCAACAGGATCAAAAACATACACGGTATTTTTGGGTACATAATTGTTCTGATCGGTTCCGCCAAGAACATAGATCTTGTTATTAACCGATGATATTCCCGCATCTGCTAACCTGTAAGGAATATTAGCCTTGGTTGTCATTATTCCTGTTGCAGGGTCATATTCCTTTATCATGTCATACTCGGGTGACCCGCCGATTATATATATTTTATTATTTGCGGTAACCAATGTTGTATAACTTCTGTAAGGAACAGTAGATTTCGCAATCCATGAATCACTTACCGGATTATACTCAAAAAGTGTGCTGTTTGTAAAATCCGATGATCCCAAAACATATATTTTACCATTGAAAGTTACAGCGCCTGTAAAATAGTAAGAGGGGTACGCATTTCCCTTTGAGGACCAGATACCTGTCTGAGGGTTGTACGCCATTACTGAATTGGTTTGATCATTGTTTCCGAATACATATAAGTTGCCGTTTATACCTGCACAAGCCAAACTGGCTCTATCTTGAGGCAAAGAACTATGAATTGTCCAGTCGGCCGGGGTAGGAACAGCACGGGTACTGAGTATTTTATTTACAATGCCCACACCGTCACAACTTTGTGGATACTGGGAAGTTGAATTCAATTCTATTCCTCTTACATTATCAATAATTTTGAAGTTCTTTAAGATAGCCGGATTTCCATTGGCGAATGAATCCCTTACGCTTAGATAAAAGTAACCGTCAGTGTTAGAGTAATTAGCCGAATAGATATCGGTAAAATCCAGGGCAAAGGTTCCGTCACAAGGCGTTGTTGTTCCGTTAAATGCATAATTTCCACCTGTATTGTCCCCTAAAGCACATGGTCTCCAAATTAATGCCGGATTTGTATCTTTACTATTTGAGTATCCGAGGTAGGTGCTTATTTCATCTCTATAAGCGTGATTAAGAGTAAATTCTGCAATAAACTTAGGATTGTATGACTGTTTGACAGTTATCCAGTATGCAGTAGTAAATATAGGTGATCTAAGCACTCCGGCCGGTGCGCCGCTTACGGCTGATACTGTGTTTAATGCGTCATAGCATACCCACATATATCCGTTATTACCATAACTGGTTCCCCATGAGTTGGCAATTTTGAATGCGCCTTTTTCACCGCTGTCTACCTGGTTGTTGTTATTTATATCTACCCAAATATTATCGTTATAGCCTACCACTGTCATAGCATGCGATCCATTGCTGCCATCCATCATGCTGCAGGCTTTCTGCCCCACGAATTGGTTATCGCCGGTTGTAGCAGGATCGTCTTTCACTACTTTTTCATTCCAGGAATTTATATAGGTTGGAATTGTAAGAACGTATCCATCGGTCAGAAGTGTTTTAATATCATTTAAATCACTGTCCTGCGGGCTTGTAACAGGTGTATTGGTACTGTTGTTTATGCTAATGTAGCCCGATTTATCAACTTTATATTTCATGGCATTTTTATAAATAGATGACTGAGTTGGCCATTGGAGATAGTTTATAGGGTTTGTATTATCTCCATTGTACGGGAAATCGCTCCACAAAGCAGCTCCGTTTAGGCTTAAGACTCTGTATGCGTTACTAAAGCTCGAACCGCTATCCGAACCACCGTTTATAAAGTTATAGGTCCATTTTGGTGAAAACTTATTACTGTCATTTGTATTATCTTTTGTATTCCACCCGTAAGATTTAGCTACGGTATATGTCATCTGATAATATGTAGTAGCGAAGCTCGTACATGAACCGATACCGGCCTGGCTTCTGATTGGAGGAAATGCGGGTAATTCACTGTTATCAACTGAACTCACAAGTGTGGCGGCTGCCGTGCTGTATGAAGAACTTGCTGAAATACCGCCATTACCTTCAGCCATAATGGAATTAGAAACACTACCACTCACTTCGCTGCCTTCTTTTACTATAAGGTCACTGCTTAGTTTATCCAACTTTTTAAGTTTTCTTTCTTTGTTAATACGCTCAAGTCCTAATTCGTTGAGTTTAACATTTTCGGTTTTTATCATGTTTTCATTAATCCATTTGAGTCCTTCCGCAGTAGGTTCTTTTAGACCGGTTGAATTGGAATAACTGTTGTAATCATATTTCCCATTGTCTGTGTTACTCTCTGCTGCAAAATTCGACGGTATTTGTGTAAATACCAGCGTAAGTGCCATTAACAGGCATGTAAGAAACCTGCTTGTTCTGCTTCTTCTTTTCATAACTTATGTCCTCCTTTTAGTAAGTTTAATGGTTTGTACAATTAATACCATACATTGTTTTTGGAGAACATAATATGTCAAACATATACAAAAAAACGGATTCATTCTAAGGCTTTTTTATTTATTTGGTATAGAGGGGAGCATCTGCGTAACCAGGTAAAAGCAGGAGAATAGATACAGAAAAACTATATATCAAATAATGTAGTTACAATAGAAAATACATGTAGATCTGTTATAGAGTCCCCACAATTGTCCCCAAATACGAAAACAGCCTCCAAGATTAAAATCTTGAAGGCCTTCATTTTCTTTGGTGCGCCATCAGGGATTCGAACCCGGGACACCCTGATTAAGAGTCAGGTGCTCTACCAACTGAGCTAATGGCGCGTGTTGTATCTCGTTGGCACTCATTTAATATAGCAGAAACCTAAAACTAAATCAAGAGTTTTTTAAAAAAATTTTAAAAATTTTTCTTAAGCGCAAAAGAATAAACATTTTAAGCTTTTTGTTTCCCTGAAATGTTATTGTTAAGTACCTCTTGATTTGATATTATGAAGTAGAGTCTGCATTTCTGGATTTTTACCGGTTGACAAAATATAATTCTATGGGAGGATTCGATGGAAGAGAGGCTTACACCCCCTTTTTTAAAAAGCAATTTTGAAAAGCTTTTTTTGATTATTATGCTTCTTGCGCCGTGCCTTTTATTATATAACTTTACTCTCCAAAACGATACCTATTGGCTTACATGTATTGGTGAGCACATTGTAAAAAACGGTTTTCCGACGGTTGATCCTCTTACCTTTCACGAGGGACTCAATTTTACGGCCCAGCAGTGGCTTACTGCTGTTATATTTTATCTTTTGTACAGCAAGTTTGGGTTTATGGCACTTTACATTTTAAATATTGCGTGTTACTTTTTATTGGCAATAGTTCTATTCAAGCTTTGTATGAACTTAAGCAGGAATAATCTTATAATATCCCTTGCAATAGCGGTGTTTACGTCTATTGTGCTGAGCTTTTATATTGTGCCAAGGCCGCAGACCTTTTCCTTGTTTATTTTTATTCTTGAGATATACTTTTTGGAAAGGTTCATAGAGACCGATAAGCCTTTATATCTTGCGGCGTTACCGGTATTGTCCGTGCTTTTGGTGAACCTGCATTCTGCGATGTGGCTGTTTTTCTTTGTTTTATATGTTCCTTATCTGATTGACGGGCTTAAGCTGGATTTGTGGATAACAAAGACTCACGGCTACAGGCTGGTACCGGTGCTGTCGGCATTTATAGCATCCTTAGCTGTGGGTTTTATTAATCCGTACGGAATAAAAAACATGCTGTATGTCATGTATTCTTATGGCAACAGCAGGGTCAATGCAGTTGTTAATGAAATGGCATCTCCCGATTTTAAAGAATGGTTTGGAATTACGGTTTTTCTGCTGATACTGTTTGTTGTCCTTGTACACATTATTATAAAGGGGCACAGCAGGCTAAGATACTCGCTTATTACTATCGGAACGCTTTATATGGGATTGTCTTCAGTAAGGAGCCTTGCACTGTTTATCGGGTGTGCAATTCCGTTTTTGGCATACTGGCTGAAGGATGTTAAATTGCCAGAACTGGACTTTTCAAAAGGAAAAAAGTTCATAAGATACATTCTTATTGCATCGATTCTGGTATTGCTTATTATTGCCATGAGCCTGAAGAAGTACGATTTCAGCGAATCAATGAACGATTTCAGGCCAATAGGCGCTGTTG
>JAEZNF010000453.1 GCA_023441845.1 Bacillota bacterium
CTTTTAAGGAGGATGCAACCTTTAGAAGGGTAGCTGGCATTGCTGATAATAATTTATTTTCCTTTGAATCATTTAATTACCCAAAAAGATATATAAGGCATGCGTCGTTTAATCTCCATCTTGACGAAATTATAAGCGATCTTGATAAGAAAGACGCAACATTTTCAGAAATAAAAGTTGAGTAGTGCTTTAAAAATGGTTTTGTTAGAAAAAATATGGCTTAAATACTTAAGGTAATTGCCTTTTAAGAATTTAAGCCTGAATAGGAGGGTGTTGCACATATATATTTAATTATAGTAGTATGCTTCTTTTGAACGCTTCAAATCATTACACAAAATTAATAAATTTCGGCTCTTTAATTATTTCATGAAAGAAATTCGCATATTAATATATTTTTAAGTCCTATATTTTTTGATTTTTTTAAATTTAAACTAACGTCCATAGCCTAAAGCCTTATTTCCCGCTATGGACTAAAAATTCAAGTTTATTTTAATTTTAAAAGTTTATTTGTTAAACCAAATTCCGAACACAAATAGGGTATTTGTTCCGAATGATTAGTATGAATAAATTGTATTAAGTGCTATCGGATAGGATTGACAAATAAATTGGAAAATTCTCACATCATTTAACTGTTGTTTCCTTTCAAGGAATTACAAACTGTAAATGCAAATCCTGCCCGATAATAAAAAATAATCAAGCAGCAAATAAATATGAAGTGCTTTTGAACATAATTCATTTCAGGGATATGAATTATGTTTAAAAGCACTGGATTTATAATTATAAAGCAGTAAGGTAATTAAAGATGGGACACTTAAAACCTTATATTAACCAGTTGCTTTCGTGGCCGGCAGTAAAGGCCACGTAGCAACTGATAAATTCAATTATATAGTGGCCTATATATAAACAGATATAAAGTATGTACTTTATATATTATTTTTTTGTCTATTTTTTTGAAGGAGGTCAAAAGTGATGAAAAAAAGGGTTTTGTGTATTTTATTAACAAGTTTGTTGCTTATAACATTATTAAATGTTACGGCAATAAACACATCTGCAGCCCCACCAACAGGATTTGACAAATACCAGAGTAACATCCCGCATGGAGCTGTAACAACCGTAACCTATTATTCAAGTACAACTAAAACAGACCGCAAAGCAATGATTTACACGCCACCGGGATATTCGACCAGCCAAAAGTACAACGTATTATATCTGCTGCACGGTATCGGCGGAGATCATACCGAATGGTATAACGGAGGCAGACCGGACATCATTCTGGACAACCTATATGCTCAGAATAAATTGTCTCCTATGATTGTAGTTATGCCTAATGGCCGGGCCATGGCCGACGATAGGCCTACAGGAGATATTTATGCGGCTGATAAGGTAGCGGCTTTCGAGAATTTTCAATACGATTTGACAAAGGATCTGATTCCTTACATTGAATCTCATTACCCGGTGTTGACTGACCGTGAGAACCGGGCTATTGCCGGTCTATCAATGGGTGGAGGACAATCCTTGAACTTTGGGCTAAAATACATGGACTTATTTGCCTATGCCGGAGGATTTTCACCAGCGCCAAATACATATTCACCAAGTACGCTGGCGCCAAATCCATCGCTAGTTATCAAAAATATGAAAGTTCTTTGGGTTTCCTGTGGGGCTCAGGATAGTCTGTTAAGTGTAGCACAGGGTGTGCATGATTATTTTACCAAGAACAATGTTCCGCATACGTGGTACACTGCTTCCGGTAATCATGATATGACGTTTTGGAAGGATAGCCTGTATCAATACGCTCAATTAATATTTAAAGGACTCGCATCGCCAACCCCCGTTCCTGCAACTCCAACCCATACTGCAGCACCAACGCCAACTACACCTCAAACTGCGAAAAGTCCTGACTTAAATCATGACGGAGTTATAAACATGTCTGATGTAATGCTTTTAGCAAGTGCATTTAATTCCTCATTAGGAAGCAGTAAGTATGTTTCTGCATATGATTTGAATAGCGACGGAGCAATAAATATGACAGATGTAATGGTTATTGCCGGTAAATTTAATACCAAAGTTAGCACCCCTGAAAATACACCAACCAATACTGCAACTAAATCTCCGACCAATACCCCTCCTCCAACGCCAAAAGGAACTGCACTGCGTGATTTAGCGGCAGCAAAGGGTAAAATATTCGGAACATGTATTAACAGTCAATGGTTCTACGGCCAAACAGGATCAACTTATGATAATATTCTAAAAAATGAATTTGCAATGGTTGTAGCTGAAAATGAAATGAAAGTTGATGCTATAGAGCCTTCGCAAAATAATTTCAATTTTACTAACGGCGATAAATTGGTTAATTTCGCTGAAAGTAACAATATGAAGGTGCGTGGACATACTCTTGTATGGCATGCTCAACTTCCCGGATGGATGGGAAATTGGAGTGGAAGTCGTGATGGACTGATTTCAGCAATGAAAAACCACATTACCAAGACTATGACCCATTTTAAGGGGAAAGTCGCAGAATGGGACGTTGTCAACGAAGCTTGTGACGATAGCGGTAATGGACTTAGAAGAAGTGTATGGACAAATAAAATCGGCAATGATTTTATAGACATTGCATTCCAGACCGCAAGAGAGGCTGATCCTGATGCACTTCTCTACTATAATGACTACAATATAGAAGATATGAGTGCAAAGTCCAATACGGCATATAATATGATTAAGAGCATGAAGGAAAGGGGCATACCCATTGACGGAGTAGGATTCCAATGCCACTTTATAAACGGAATGAGCTCTCAACAGCTTGCAGACATAGAGAAGAATGTCAAGAGGTATGCAGACTTAGGACTAAAGGTCTCATTTACCGAAACCGATATACGTATACCAACGTCTGGAGATCAGAATGCTGCGTTCAGGACTCAGGCAAGCAACTATAAGTCATTGATGCAGATTTGTCTTAGAAACTCCAATGTTACAACTTTTATGATTTGGGGATTTACAGACAAATATTCCTGGGTACCAGGAACTTTCCCAGGCACTGACAACCCTCTTATATATGATAAAAATTTAAGTCCGAAACCGGCTTATACTGCATTAAAAGAAGCATTGATGGAATAGGGAAAACAGATTAAGAAAGGGGCTTGTTATTTATTAAGCTCCTTTCTTTTTTGTGGCCATTTCTCGAAGAGAAATCGGGCAAAAGTCGAGGGGCTGGATGCGACTAAATAAGAACGTATTTCCACTTTTGTTTCTGTAGCGTTTCAAAGGCTTCGTCTTTGAAAATAGGTACTTAAAAGCATATTTAAACTGGTTATGATTCACTACTTAGATGCTTCCCTCAACTTTTATTACATATCGCAGCTAAGCTGCAAGCTTCGAAGTATGAAAATTGCTGCTAAAACTACTGAGCTATATCTTCTCGAAAAGTGTCTTATAACGCTTACGCTATAAGACTTTCAGAATAAAAGTTTACTAGAAAAACAAACTTTTTGAGAAGAATAGTATACCACTATGATAATACAAATCTTTATATTACCGATATTACCGAAAAGCCTGGATTTTATTAAAATTTGTGGTATTATAAATTAGAATAGTGGCAAAGGAGGAACGGTATGGATATTAAATTAGGTTTTATAGGTATAGGAAATATGGGGTCTGCAATGATTAGAAGCATTGCAGAATCGCCCAATTTACCTATTGAGGGAATATATATATATGATATTGATACTGAGAAAATGAATGCTCTAAAAAACGACACAGGGGCCGAAATTTTAAAGAGCGGTGCTGAGGTTGTTGAAAAATCGGATGTAATAATACTTGCCGTTAAACCCAATATGGTAAAGACAGTGTTGGAAGAGAGCATTGATAAGTTTGACGATAAAAAAATACTGGTTTCAATTGCAGTAGGTTTACCGATAAAGCTTTACAAGGACATAATAGGGAACAACAGAAAGGTTATAAGGACAATGCCTAATACGCCTGCCCAGGTGGGTGAAGGAATGACATTGATTTCATATGACAATAATATAAGTGAAGATGATCTTAAAGTTGTAAGGCCTTTATTTGAAACTCTCGGCAAGGTGGATACAATTGATGAAAAGCTTATGAGTGAAGTTACCGCTCTTACAGGCAGCAGCCCGGCCTATGTATTTATGTTTATTGAGGCAATGGCTGATGCCGCCGTACTTTCCGGAATACCAAGAGGTATGGCATATAAACTGGCCGCCCAGGCGGTGCTGGGATCTGCAAAAATGGTACTTGAAACGGGAAAACATCCCGGAGAGCTGAAGGATCAGGTTTGTTCACCTGCCGGAACCACAATTGAAGCAGTCAGCGCTCTGGAGAAAAACGGGTTCAGGTATTCCATAATCGAAGCCATGAATGAGTGTACAAAGAGGGCGAGAGAGATAGGCAAGCAATATTCATAAGAAAATAATCTTTAATTGAGGTAAAGAATGAAGAAGGTAATAATCTATACCGACGGTGCATGCTCGGGTAATCCGGGCAAAGGCGGCTGGGGTGCTATTTTAAAGTATGGCGAAAAAGAAAAGGTAATCTCAGGTTTTGAAGAGGATACAACAAACAATAAAATGGAACTGACTGCCGCCATTGAAGCACTAAAATGCTTGAAAGAACCTTGCTCGGTTGAGCTTTACAGCGACAGTGCCTATTTGGTTAATGGCTTTTTAAATTATTGGGTAGCGAACTGGAAAAAGAATGGGTGGCGTACTGCCGGCAAGGATGAAGTTAAAAACATTGATCTGTGGAAGGAATTGGACAGGCTTAACGGAATTCATGACATAAAGTGGATTAAAGTTAAGGGACATTCCGACAATGAATTTAATAACCGCTGTGACAAGCTTGCTACAGGTGAGATAAAAAAACACGGCAGTTAATTGTGACAGGGTATGGCATTATTTATATAAATACATTAGGAAATTGGAGTGACAAATATGCAATATGAAGAAAAAACAGTTAATACAAAGCATGTTTACAAGGGCAAGTTTATCAGCCTGGACTCTGTAGAAG
>JAEZNF010000474.1 GCA_023441845.1 Bacillota bacterium
AAGAAGTCGGGGCTTAGGGAAGTAACGAAGGTACTTAAGGGGATTGTAGGTATCGAATTCATTAATCTTTCAGATAAGGATGTTGTAAGACATGAATTGGTCCAAAAGATAATAAAAGCGTACGAAAAGTTTGATGACGATAAGGCAAAAGAATATAAACGATAAATAATCATGGGATAGTTAAAGATTATTGTGTCTTAAAAGCTTTTCCGGAAGGATAGTATATTACGTTTGGAGGTTGGCATCTTTGGCTAAGGAAAGAGAGTTTCATACTTATGACATAAAAGCATATCTTAAAAATAAAACGTTTCATAGGATTATAATAGGTGTAATAACACTGTTAATTGCATTTACATTGATTGTGGACGGGGCTGCTCCCAAAAAGTACAAGCTTAGCTTAGGTGAGGAATCCAAATATGATATTGAGGCTCCCTGGGATATAGAAAACACGGTTAAAACGGAGCAAAACAGAGAAAAAGCAAAAAAAGCTGTCCTACCGGTAATGGTCAAAGACTCGAATGTATCTAATGAAATATTGAGTAATTGGGTAGATTTTGTACTGGCTATAGACGAGTCAAGAAAAAAGGTGCTGAAGAATATCGGTAGTGAGAAGCTTGACAGGGAGAACCCGGAAGATTCTGCAAGGATAAAAGAGTTTGAGCAGCAGGAATCCAATAGCCTTGATGTTATTTTAAGAAAAATTAACATTAATCTTTCAAACGATCAGCTTTTATACTTGATTTCAGAGGACAAGTGTAAAGATATTTCTTTGGAGAACTTTAAAGCGGTTATAAAAGGAATGATAGATAATATTGTTCAGGATGATATTACCAGTGAAAGACTTTCCGATAAAATTGCGGCCATTGAAAAGGGTATTAAAGCAACAGAAATGTCTCAGGATTTGAAAATTATCGGAAGTGAGCTGATAAGAGGGGTAATTAGACCCAATTGGGTTATTGATAAAGCTGCAACTGACCAGAAGCGGGATATGGCTTATTATGATGACAAAAATAAAGAAATGGTAAAGAAGGGGACAAGAATATTATCCAAGAACGAAAAGGTGACTGAAGATAAGCTTAAGATACTTGAGGATCTGAATCTTTTAGAGACAAAAAGCAGGTTTGACTATGCTTTTGTGGCAAGCACTTTTGTTTTGGTTATATTGCTGGCGTTTTTCCTGATACTGTATATGAGGCATTTCTGCAGGAAGTTTTTATACAGCAGGAGAGATGTGTCTATTATTTGTATTGCAATGCTTTTGATTATTCTGGCAGCCAGAGGGCTTTATGAAATATCACCTCAATACGCTCCCATGGCTATACCGGTTTGTATTGCGGCAATGCTTATTTCGTTTCTTATTGATTTAAAGTTAGCCATTGTTGTAAATTTGGTTCTGACCATTGCCGTGTCCTTAATGGTAAAAGGGGACATAACGTTTATATACATGTCGGTAGTAAGCGGAACATTTTCTGCGTATTTTGTTTCAAAAGCCAACCAGAGAAGCAAGATTTCACTGGCTGGGCCTGTTATTGGTGTGATTAATATAGTCATAGTGTTCTGCTTTGGCAGGATAAACAAATATGATTGGGATAGTGTACTGGTACTGTGTTCAATAGTATTATTAAACGGAATATTATCTACAATGCTGACCATAGGTATCTTACCGTTTTTAGAGAGTATGTTTAATATTGTTACACCTTTGAAGCTTTTAGAGCTTGCAAATCCAAACCAGCCACTCTTAAAAAGGCTTTTGCTTGAAGCTCCGGGAACCTACCACCACAGCCTGATGGTGGGAAATCTGGCAGAGGTTGCTACAGAGGCTATAGGAGGCAATGCGCTTTTAGCGAGAGTAGGAGCCTACTTCCACGACATAGGGAAGCTAAAAAGGCCGCAGTTTTTTAAGGAGAACCAGATAACAGAAAATCCGCATGACAAGATAACCGCAAACTTGAGTACTCTTGTTATTACTTCCCATATAAATGACGGGGTTGAGCTGGCTGAAAAATATAAGATTCCTAATGTCATAAAAGAAATAATTCAGCAGCATCACGGAAATACCCTTGTTGTATATTTCTATCACAAGGCTAAAAAAGGTGAAAAAGGGGAAGATGTAAAGCAGGAGAACTTCAGATACCAAAGCCCGAGGCCTACGACGAAGGAAGCGGCAGTTGTAATGCTTGCCGACTCTGTTGAGGCGGCAGTAAGGTCAATGTCTGATAAGACAGAAGGCAAGATTGAGGGCCTTATCAGGAAGCTTATAAAGGATAAGCTTGACGACGGGCAGTTGGATATGTGCAATTTGACATTAAAAGATTTGGAGCTGGTTGCACAGAGTTTTATGAGGGTAATGAGTGGGTATTTCCACGGACGTGAAAACTACCCGGATGTAAAAGATATAGGTAAAAATGCTACTGTAGCTGATGATATAAGCCGGGCAACCGAAGAACAAGTCAAGATGTAAAGTTTGGAGAATATTATGGAAATACAATTGGAGAACATGCAGGACAAGGTAGAAATTACTGAGGACATTGTTGAACTTATAAAAAAAACTATTGAATTAAGCCTTAATCTGGAGAAATTTACATTGGAATCGGAAGTAAGCGTATTACTGGTAGATGATAATGAAATCAGGCAGATTAACAGGGAGCACAGAGAAATAGACAGACCTACTGACGTTTTGTCATTTCCGATGGTTGAAATGCAGGACGGTGAAATCATTTCGGACGAGGGCGATTTTGATCTGGAAGAGGAACTGATTCTTTTGGGTGACATAGTGGTTTCCATGGAAACCTGTGTCAGACAGGCCAACGAATATGGGCATTCTATAAAGAGAGAGCTTGCGTTTTTAATAACGCACTCTGTATTTCACTTGCTTGGTTATGACCATATGGAACCTGAACAGGAAAAAAAGATGATCGGAAAGCAGGAAGAAGTGCTTGCTTTGATGGGGCTTAAAAGAGATGAAGAACGGAACCTTGGGTGACAGCTTTAAAAATGCTTTAGATGGGATTGTTTATGTAATTAAGGCTGAGCGCAATATGAAAATTCATATTGCGGCGGCACTGGTTGTGATTTTGCTCAGTATTAATTATAAACTGGATAAAATAGAAACCGTATTTGTATGCATAGCTATCGGCCTTGTTCTGATTTGTGAACTTTTAAACACGGCAATAGAGGTTCTCGTAGACATGGTTATGGAATCTTTCCATCCCAAGGCAAAGATAGTTAAAGATGTGGCTGCCGGCGGGGTATTGATGTCTGCAATATTGTCGGTAGTTATTGGATATATTATTTTTATTGACAGAGTAGCAGGCGACACGGTAAAAGCAGTTAGATTTTTAAGAAACCTGGATATGCGGATAAGCATTGCGATATTAACAGGAGCCATCGTTTTCCTTGTAATAATAGCAGCTGCTTTTAAAAAGAAAATGTCAATTAAAAGCAGTTGGGATACGATAATGGCTTTTATAATATCAGCTTCAGCTATGACGGTTTTACTGTGGAATGGAAATGTTAAAAATTCAATTTTGTTTTTCGGAATATGTTTGTTGGTTGTAATAAGCCGTTTTAAAAAGAAAATGCAGAATGTTTACGAAATACTTTTAGGTGCAGTACCGGCTTTTTTGATAGTGCTTATTATATATCAGGCAGTTTGCGGAAAGAAATAATGGATCACAATATCAAGGAAGTAGATTCGTAAACATTGAATTAACTATAAAAATGATGTGTTACGAACTACCGGGAGATAAATATGATGGAAGATAAAGAGCTGATTAAGGCAGCAAACCAGGCAAAAGAAAGGGCTTATTGTCCGTATTCCAATTTCAGGGTTGGTGCTGCGCTGCTGACTGAAAACAACAATGTATATACAGGTGTTAATGTTGAGAATGCTTCATACGGTGCTACTACATGTGCCGAGAGAACGGCAGTATTTAAAGCCGTTTCGGAGGGCGAAAGGAATTTCAAGGCTATTGCTATTGCAAGTGACAGTGATGATTATATATATCCATGCGGTGTTTGCCGCCAGGTACTCTATGAATTCAATGACGGCAGCATGAAAGTTATATGCAGCAAAAATAATGGAGAATATAAATCATACACATTAAAAGAACTACTGCCGGATGTTTTTATTAAACAGGGAGGAAATAATTAAATGAGTTTCAAGTCAGGATTTGTAACAATTATAGGAAGGCCAAATGTCGGTAAATCAACACTATTGAACAGAATAACAGGAGAAAAGATTGCTATTACTTCCGATAAGCCTCAGACCACCAGAAATACAATAAGGTCCATTATGACGGATGAAGACAGTCAGATAATTTTTATTGATACTCCAGGAATACATAAACCGAAAAATAAGCTCGGAGAGTTTATGGTTAATATTGCGGAGGGTACGTTAGATGGGGTAGAAGCGGTACTGTTTCTTGTTGAAGCCAATAGTAAGGAACCGGGACCGGGCGATAAGTATATTTTGGAACAGCTCAAAAACGTAAAAACTCCGGTTTTTCTTGTAATAAATAAGATTGATACCGTGTTGAAGGATCAGATTTTACCTATAATCGCCGCTTACAGCCAAATTATGAACTTCAGCGCAATAATACCAATATCTGCACTAAACAATGAGGGCGTTGACATTATTATTAAAGAAATCAAAAAAATACTTCCGGAAGGTCCAAAGTATTATCCGGACGACCAGATTACCGATCAGCCCGAAAAGCTGATTGTAGCAGAGCTTATAAGGGAAAAGATTCTGAAACTTTTAAGTGAGGAAGTTCCCCATGGCATCGGCGTAGAAGTTATTTCCTTCAAAGAGAGGGAAAATAAAAATATGATAGACATAAGGGCTAATATTTATTGTGAAAAGGATTCTCATAAGGCAATTGTCATAGGAAAAGAAGGGAAAATGCTTAAGAGAATAGGGACATTAGCACGTGAAGAAGCAGAGAGAATATTAGGTGCAAAGGTGTTTTTGGAATTATGGGTAAAAGTAAAGCCGGATTGGAGAAACGACAACTCAATATTAAGAATATTAGGTTATAATCAATAAAAAAGTATTTATTCTTTAACGTATAAAATCTGAAGTTTTGGAATGTTTGTAATTTTAAGAACACACTATCATTAAAGATAAACAACATAAACCTTAAAATAAACAGTGGATAAATTCAATTTAAAAGTTGTTTATCTATAAATGATAATTTTTCAAGTATACAAAAAGATATTTGGAGAAACCTATTATTACAAAGGAATTATATTAGAGTAGTAAGGGGGATTTTATATGTTTAGAGAATTTGCTTGGAGAACTTTTGAAAGTACAGGTAATGTAGATGCGTATTTGCTTTTTAGAGAAATCGAAGTAAAGGATAAGGCTGTTACCGAAAGTATAATTACCAAGGAAGAGGTTGCAATAAGCAATTAGATTTATACAGCAATTAAAGGAAAAAAATGAGCTATATTAAAACCGGCGGTATTGTTATAAGGGAAGTTAATACGGGGGAAGCAGATAAGATAGTTACAATACTTACCAAGAACTTGGGGAAAATATCTGCATATGCAAAAAGTGCAAAGAGACCCAGGAGTAAATTCGTTGCTGGAACACAGTTTTTGTGTTACAGCAACCTGGTACTTTTTAAGGGCAGGGATTTGTATTCATTAAATAGCTGTGATGTAGTCGAACCGTTTTATGAGATTAGAAACGATGTGGTAAGGTTAACTTACTCCGCGTATATTACAGACATCGTAAATGATTTGATTCAAGAGGAACAGCCGGCGGCAAAATCACTTCAGCTACTTCTTAATACTTTTTACATGCTCTCAAAGACCGATAAATCACCTGAATTGATAACCAGAATATTTGAGATAAGATTTTTATCGTTACTAGGGTATGCCCCGGGTGTCAGGGCGTGTACTAATTGTGGCAATGAGGAAACAAATGAGGTATACTTCAGTTTTAAAAGGTGCGGATTGTTGTGCGGCCAATGCCTTAACGATGACCCATATGCCAAACGTATTTCTCAAGGAACTGCTAAAGCTTTGAAATATATAGTTTATTCGGGGATTAAAGAGCTTTTTAGGTTTGATGTATCTCAAGATGTGTTATATGAATTAGGAAAGATTTCACAAAGATATCTCAAGGATAGGCTTGACAAAGAATATAGGAAGCTCGACTATTTAAAATGGTTCAGTTGAAATGTAATTGAGTTATAAGGTCTAAGAGTAATAATAAAATAGTACTGACCCTGTTTTTATTTTATGATATAATATCTTTTATAAAAAATATAGCTTTATCTATAAGTATTTTAAAGGGGAAGGAAATTAATATGAGGTTAAGATTGCTTCTTAAGACATTATTTAAAAGTGTATTATTGATATGCGTTTTAATACTCATTACTTTATTTACCAATTCGTGTACCCATTCCAAGGACTATAGCCAGTCGAACGAAAAGCAGAAAACAAAGCTAAGATTTATAAGCAGCTGGGGCGGTGTTGATACAAAGTCCGATCTTTTGAATCAAATATTTAAAGAATATATGGAAAAATACCCTAATGTTGAAATAATAAACGAATCTCTCAACGGAGATGATTTTTTACCTAAAATCAAAACCGATTTTGCATCAGGTTGTGATCCTGATGTATTCGGATTGTGGCCCGGATCTGACATAAGGGCTCTTATTAAGGCCGGCAAGGTGGCAGATCTGACGGACCTGCTTAATACGGAGAAAAAATGGAAAAGCAGCTTTATGGATAACGCATGGAATTATACTACCGATAACGGCAGAATATATGGGCTTCCGTATGAGATAATATTTGAAGGCCTGTTTATTAATAGCGATCTTTTCGATAAGTATAATGTAAAGGTACCGGAAAATTATGAAGATCTTAAAGAAGCTATAAAAACGTTCAGAGCTAACAAAATCATACCTATAGCTTATAACACAAAAGAAGCAGAGGGTACTTTTTTATATCAAAATATATTAGCTTCCGTAGGAGGCAAATATGGCGTTGAAAACTACTTTATAGGGGACAAGATCAGGTATTGCTATGTAAAAGCAATGAATTACATGAAGGAATTGTATGATATGAAGGCTTTTCCCTGTAGGGAATACGATACAGTTGACGCTCTTACCCTCAGCAATGAGGACAGGAATGCATTATTCTTAGACAAGAAAGCAGCTATGATAGCTCAAGGTTCCTGGTTTATCGGAGATATCGATATACCGTCAAATGAAAGTGTAGATATAATACCATTTCCAGATATGGAAGGGGGCTATTCGGAAAAAAGGCCCATAATATACGGGTTCGGATGCGGAACATTTTTTATCAGCAAGGTGGCATGGGATAATGAAGAAAAGCAAGAGGCCTCAATCAATTTGTTAAAAGAGATTACATCCGAAAAATGGATACGCGAATTTTCCAATAAGGGAATGATATGTAACACTACAGAGGGTATGTTATCAATTAATTATAATCGCCTCAGAAGAACGGGATTGTCTTTGATAGGCAATGCAGGAGAATTGGTTGGGCCACCTGACAGCTTTATCAGCAGGACAGGGTGGGAGGAGTGGATTGTTGATCAATTCCCATATGTTCTCAGGGGTGAGAAAAAGGCAGAAGATATTTGGAATATATATATGCAGAAATACGAACATTCAAATTAGGCATAAGTAATATATTAAAGCTCCGGTTTGGGGGAGTATAAGATGAAAATTCCATTTAGGAAGGTTCTGAAGTTTTACAGGAATCTACCTATAAAACGTAAAATGTTGCTGGTTTTATATTTGCAAATTATTATACCTTTATTTCTCATTGGTTTTATGAGTTACTGGATTTCGGGAAATATATTAAAGGACAGATCTGAGGCCTATTCGCAGGATATATTAAAAAACATACAGTTCAGAATAAAGGACCGTGTGGATAACTATACCTCGATCTCCCAGGAGCTTCTTTATGACAACTTAATATATAATAGGATTAAAGGCAGCAGTGAGGATAATTCACTTAATGCTGATGTAGAGACACCCTTAAAGAAATTTTTATATCCCAGAAATGGAATTCAATCCATTTGCTTTATTTCAAAAGATGGGAAAAGAAAGTGTGTTGCCGATGACAAGAGTACAAAGGTGCGTATTGCAGAATTGATCCGTTATGAGGAAATGGCACGTGTAGCCCGTCAGGGTTTAGGTAAGGTCATGTGGTATTTTGATTTAGAGGATGAGAATGAGAATAAGTATAAGAAGGTTCAAAATATTTTCCTTGTGAGGACAATTTATGACAGGGATAACTATGTAGAAGAGATAGGCCTTTTTGTTATGCTGATAAAAAAGGAAGTCTTTGAATCTGTTTGCAAGGAATTTGATACAAAGTACATGCAAAATGTTGTGGTCCTAACGAAGGAAAACTATATAGTAGTAAGCATGAATCAAAACGCTGATTTTTTAACCGATACATACATACAAATTAATAACGGCAGAGACGAATTTATTGATAAAACGGGAAGAGCGCTTATTCCATGTGTTCCAATAGATGATTTGAAGTGGGATATAGTTACATATATTCCTTATAAGAATATATATAAGGAGATAGGTAACTTAAGAACCTGGTTAGTAATATTCTGTATCCTGACCGTACTTATACTGTCTATCTTAAGCAGAATGATAGCAACTGACCTTATCAATCCCATAAATCGCCTGGTTGGAGCAATGAAGACAGTTAAAAAGGGCAGGTTGGTTGATGTAGAGGTTGACAGAGACGATGAACTTGGATTTATAACAAAAACCTATAATGAAATGGCGATGGAAATAGAACATTTGCTAACATGGAATTACAGGGAACAGCTTACCAGAAAGGAAGCTCAATTGAAGGCATTGCAGTCGCAGATCAATCCGCATTTTTTGTTTAATACTTTGGAGTCTATAAACTGGATGGCACACCTTAATAATGTTCCGGAAATCAGCGAAACTGTTTCGGCACTTTCGTCCTTGATGGAAGCCAGTATAGGGAGAGACGACAAGCTTATAACTTTGAGAGAGGAATTCTTGTACATTGACAACTATATATCAATACTCAAAAGGCGGTTTGAGGATGGTATTCAGCTGATTAAGTGGGTTGAAACAGAAGATATTCTGAACATTAAAATACCCAAGCTTCTTATTCAGCCTCTTATAGAAAATGCTGTTTATCACGGAATTGAAAGAACTACGAATAAAGGGATTATAAATCTTAATGCATTTATTATTGCAGATATGCTTATTATAAAAGTAATAGATAACGGAATGGGAATGGATGAAGAAGAACTAAAAATACTTAACGAAAATCTTTCCATGGATAACAATACGTATTTCAGAACGATTGTAAAAAAGGACAGGAAGAGTATTGGACTGGAAAATGTCAATAGAAGGATAAAGCTTTTTTATGGTGAGAAATTCGGCATAAGGATAGAAAGTAAAAAAGGCAGTTTTACGAAGGTATTGGTTTCAATACCGGCGATTAAAATTGACAATAAGGCAGGAAACGAAGAAGACACAAAACTTTATGTTTTATAGATATATATGGAGATAGATAGAGACGGAAATATACAAAGTGAGTAAAAGGGTGGTTTTGCTATGTTTAAGGTTGTATTAATTGATGATGAACCGATTATCAGAAAAGGTCTTAAAAATATTATTAATTGGAAGCAGTTTGACTGTACAGTATGCGGGGAAGCGAACGACGGCCTTAGTGCCTGCGACGTTATAAGAGAAATGCTTCCCGACATAATATTTACTGATATAAAGATGCCCGGAATGGACGGGCTTTCCATGATTCGTGAAATAAGGGATATAGTACCTAACAGTAAGATTATAATTTTAACGGGTTACAGGGATTTTGAATATGCAAGGGATGCTGTAAAATATGGCATTCTTGAATTCATTTTAAAGCCTAGTAAGATTGAAGAGTTGAATGCAGTAGTTGCTAAGGCTGTCAAGGAGCTTAAATGCTATAAAGAAAAGGCTGATGAGCTGACTAAGCTTAAAAAACTTTTTGAACAAAATATACCAATACTGAGAGAGAAGCTTTTGTACGATATAATATATGGTATCAATACGGATGAAACTGAGATATCAAGTAAAATGGGTTTGTTTGGTCTTGATATAAAAGGGTTTGTTTTGATTATTATCGAAAGTGAAATTAAAGAAAACGAAGAAAATAGGCTGGATCAATACAATAAACATCTTTACCAGCTAGGGATAATAAACTCATTTGAAGAGACTTTTTCGGATGTATTTGATGTAATCAGCATTTCTATTGACAGCAGGTGGTCTGCATTTGTAGTACAGCCAAAAGAAAATGCTGATGGAATTGAGGGCATTATCGAAGAGAAATGCTCCGGTTTGCAAGAGATCATTCAAAACTGTTTCGATTTTACAATATCGGTTTCCATAAGTACCAGAGGAGATAAAGCTCTGCAATTACCGCAAAAGTTTAAGGAATGCCAGGAAGTGCTGAGGCATAAACTATACATCGGTAATAACATGGTAATTTTCTATAAGGATTTGAACTCGTTTTTTAAGTATGAGAATTACCCGGAATTAGAGCAATATAAAAGGAATTTTTTAGAGGGAATTGAGTCGGGAGATTTAAAGGCTGTTCATAACAGCATGCAGGATATCTATAACTATACAACGGAATTGGATTTGAACAGCAGCAAGTGGGAATTTCTAAAGAATTTTTATTGTAGTACCATTTCTTCAATAAACAATATAAAGACATCGGTTTCGGCAGCTGATGACGACAAAAATAGCTCTGCAGGCAGGAATATCAGCAGTTTATATAATCTTGTAGAAGAATGTGAAAGTATAAAGGAGCTGAATAGCTTGTTGGAAGATGTCGCTGTAAAAGTTACTGCAAAAATAAACAATTATAATAATAAAAGTATGAAACAGACTCTTCAAAAAGCGGTTGATTTTTTGAATTTGCACTATAATGAGCAAATAACATTAAATAAGGTTGCCGAAAATATTTTTGTCAGCACATACTATTTAAGCAGGATGTTTAAGAAAGAGCTGGGTAAAAACTTTGTAGATTATTTGAATGAAATAAGGATGTTGAAGGCAAAGGAACTTTTGAAGGAAGGGAAATATAAAACCTATGAAGTTGCAGAAATGGTAGGAATCACAGATGCACAGTATTTTTCCAAACTATTCAAAAAGTATACAGGTTTGACTCCTAAAGAGTGTAAAGGACGATAATCGGCATTATTATCTACAATAAAGGACATTAAAAAAGCACATGTATGCGAAATCATGCTTATATGTGTTTTTTATTTGAGCAATTTTTTTTAAGGAGAAATCCTTTTATTACTAAAAAACTGCAACCAAATAAGTATACGATATACCAAACAGTACAATTGATGAAAGTCCATATTAAATGATAAAATTAAATTGAGAAATTATGTCGTTTGGATATAGAATATGAATGTTTATTTAACAAAATACGCCAAATAACAAGGAGGGATATAAAGATATAACTTAATTATAGATTAAAAGCTCTTTAGAAGCAGTAATACTTAAAGGGCTTACTAAAGATAAACAACTTTATGCCTTAAAATGTTAAGTAGCGAAAATAGTGATGCTTTAATACTTTTTGTCTACTGAATAAATTAATTTTAAAGCTGTTTATCTTTAGCTGAATGGAAAGCTAATGAGTTTCATTCTAAGAAAAGATTCAATTAGACGAGGAGGTAATTATGTATAAGAGACAAATTAGAAAAAAGATGATTTCTGTGGTAATTGCAATTACTCTTTTGACTACCATTTTTGTGGTTCCTCAAGGTTCTGTGATAGCTGCAGACTATAATTACGGAGAAGCATTACAAAAGGCAATAATGTTTTTTGAATTTCAACGTTCCGGAAAGCTACCTGAGGATACCAGAAATAACTGGCGAGGTGATTCCGGAGTGACTGACGGTGCAGATAATAATATCGACCTGACTGGCGGTTGGTACGATGCAGGCGACCATGTGAAGTTTAATCTTCCTATGGCTTATTCCGTTTCTATGATGGCGTGGAGTGTTTATGAAAGTAAGGATGCTTATATAAAAAGCGGACAGCTTCCATACATACTCGATAATATAAAATGGGCGACAGATTATTTAATCAGGTGTAATCCAAGCCCTAATGTATATTATTATCAGGTTGGAGACAGCCAAGCAGACCATTCATGGTGGGGGCCTGCCGAGGTAATGCCGATGGCAAGACCTTCCCTAAAGCTGGATAGTGCAAACCCGGGCTCTACTGTTGCCGGTGAAACAGCAGCAGCGTTGGCTGTAACATCCCTGATTTTTTTAGATTCAGATCCTACCTATGCTGCATCCTGCTTAAAGCATGCAAAAGACCTGTTTAACTTTGCAGATACTACCAGAAGTGATAAGGGCTACACCGGTGCTCAGGGCTGCTATGCCACCAGCGGATTTTATGATGAACTTACATGGGCTGCAACATGGCTCTACCTTGCAACAAAAGATTCATCCTACCTTGATAAGGCCGAATCTTATGAGCCGAAATGGGAGAGGATTATAGGTTCATCGGAAATTAACTATAAATGGGTACAGTGCTGGGATAATAAGCATTTCGGTGCGTTTTTGCTGCTTGCCCGTGCTACCGGTAAATCGGTATATAAAGAGTTAATAGAAAAAAATCTGGATTATTGGACAACAGGGTACAACGGAGAGAGAATAAAATATACTCCGAAAGGTTTGGCATGGCTGGACCGCTGGGGATCGTTAAGATATGCTACTACTCAGGCGTTTATGGCCAGTGTTTATGCAGATTGGAGTGGCTGTGATACGGCAAAAGCCGATACATACAGAAAATTTGCAAAGACTCAGGTTGATTATGCTCTTGGCAGCACCGGAAGAAGTTTTGAGTGCGGATTCGGTAAAAATCCTCCTACATTACCTCACCACAGGACTGCACATGGCTCATACATAGGTTATATGTCCGAGGGTCAAGCTGTTCCGAATTATCACCGGCATGTACTTGTAGGTGCTCTGGTAGGAGGCCCTGGAGAAAGCGATGATTATATTGATGACATCAGCAACTATACTAACAATGAGGTTGCTTGTGACTACAATGCAGGCTTTGTTGCTGCACTTTCGAAAATATATGACAAATATGGCGGAACACCGATTGCAAATTTAGATGCAATTGAAAAGCCTATAGATGATGAGTTTTCTGTAAAAATAAATGCAAACTCATACGGTTCAAAAAATAACATTGATATTAATTTGACTTTATCCAATATGACCGCATGGCCGGCAAGAACAGTTGAAAATCTGACATGCAGATATTTTGTGGACATTTCTGAGGTCATAGAAGCAGGATTAAAGCCGGGCGACGTTAAATGTGCCGTCAGTAAAGCTACTCCGGTTACTGTTTCATCACTGATTCCGTGGGATGAGTCAAAAGGTATATATTACGTGAATGTGGATTTTTCTGCGGCTAAACTGAGCCCATGCGGTATAAATGAATACCAGAAAACCGTTGGTTTCAAGATATCACTTCCTAGCGGAGCCGAAGTCTGGGATAATTCAAACGATTTTTCATACAATGGCACTCAGTCAACTGATTGGCAGGGAGTAATTACAAAGAAAATACCGGTTTATGAAAACGGTGTAAGGGCTTACGGGGAAGAACCTGAAGGAGGGGCTGCATCACCCACACCTACAAGCAAAAAGCCAACCACGCCTCCGTCACCAACACCGACAACACCGTCTGAAACCAAGTATAAAGTTTCAGGTATTGTGAAGCCGGGATTCAGCTTTAGTTCGAGTTCGGCTGCGGTTATAAACAGCGGTTTCAAAGTCGAAATTGAAGGAACGGAAATTTCTGCTTTAACCGATTCTGCCGGAAAATTTATACTTAAAGATATTCCAAAGAGCAGTAAGGCATACACCTTGAAGATTTCAAAAACAGGATATCTTAGCAGAAGGATATTGAACATCACTGTAAACGAGGATAAAACCATTTCCTCGCCAATAGAATTATGGGCTGGAGATGTGGAGATAAAAGGTGTGCAGGATGGAGCTATCAATATGAGAGATGTTATGGAAGTGGCAAACGCATTCAATACATCCAAGGGCAACGCAAAATATGTTGCAACTTCCGATATAAATAAGGATAATTCCATAAATATGTCGGATATTATCATAGTAGCTGCTCATTTTAACAAGGTTACATCGGACTATCCGGTGGTTTCAATAGACTAACTTAAAATAGGAGGGGTAAGATGTACAAGCATAAATCAACAACAAAAAAGTTTGCTCTAATACTGACATTGATTCTAATAGCGTCAATAGTGTCAATTCCTCAGGGATTTGTAAATGCTGCCGACTTTAATTACGGAGAGGCACTGCAGAAATCAATTATGTTTTATGAATTCCAGCGTTCGGGAAAACTTCCTGACGGTAACAGAATTAACTGGAGGGGAGATTCGGGCTTAACTGACGGATCAGATGTAGGTTTGGATTTGACTGGCGGCTGGTACGATGCAGGAGACCATGTTAAATTTAACCTGCCATTGGCATATACGGTTACAATGCTTTCCTGGAGCGTATATGAATCTCGTGAGGCTTACGTAAAAAGCGGTCAGCTTCCGTATATATTAAGCAGCATAAAATGGGCGTCGGACTATTTAATCAAGTGCCATCCGAGTGCTAATGTATTTTACTATCAGGTTGGTAACGGAGATGCGGACCATAAATGGTGGGGCCCCGCAGAGGTTATGCAGATGGCAAGGCCTTCTTATAAGGTTGATTCATCAAGTCCGGGTTCTACAGTAGTAGGCGAGGCAGCTGCTGCATTAGCTGCCGTATCTGCCATATTCAAGAGTACAGACTCTGCATATGCCGCAACATGCCTTAAACATGCAAAAGAGCTTTATGATTTCGCCGACAAAACAAGGAGCGACAAAGGCTATACTGCTGCAACCGGGTTTTATTCTTCCAACAGCGGATTTATAGATGAGCTTACCTGGGCTGCTATATGGATATATATTGCATCCGATGATAAAACTTATCTTAATAAGGCCGAAGCTTTCGAACCCAGCTGGCAGAGAGAAAACCAGTCAACATTAATAAAATTCTCGTGGGGCCACTGCTGGGATGATAAATTAATGGGTTCCCTGCTGCTTTTAGCAAAGCTGACAGGAAAGCCTTTGTATA
Organism: Bacillota bacterium; assembly: GCA_023441845.1. Classification (GTDB taxonomy): domain Bacteria; phylum Bacillota; class Clostridia; order Acetivibrionales; family DSM-2933; genus JAEZNF01. The sequence continues at coordinate 15,197 of JAEZNF010000474.1, forward strand.
AGGAATGTATAGAAAGGCATCTTGATTTTTGGACTGTAGGCGTTTCTCTTGATGGAAGTACCAGAAAAATTGCTTATACGGCCAAAGGTCTGGCGTGGTTATTCCAGTGGGGATCACTGAGGCATTCGTCTACAACGGCTTTTCTGGCAAGTGTTTATGCTGACTGGGACGGATGTAGCCAGTCTAAAGTTAAGACGTATCAGGATTTTGCAAAAAGTCAGATTGATTACTGTTTGGGAAGTACCGGAAGGAGCTTTGTGACAGGTTTTGGTGTTAATCCGCCTCAACATCCGCATCACAGGACTGCTCAAGGGTCATGGTGGGACAAGATGTCAGTTCCCGATTACAACAGGCATACTCTTATAGGAGCATTGGTAGGAGGTCCGGAAGCAGCAAATGACGGTGCTTATAACGATAAAGTTGACGACTATGAATCCAACGAGGTTGCATGCGATTATAACGCAGGATTTGTAGGTGCTTTGGCAAAGATGTATGAAAAGTACGGCGGAACTCCTATCCCCGATTTAAAAGCAATTGAACCTGTTAATGAAGATGAAATGTATGTCGAGGCTGCAATTAATAACAAAGCTTCAAACTTTGTTGAAATCAGGGCATTTGTGCTTAACAAGTCAGCCTGGCCTGCAAGAATGGGAGATAAGCTGTCATTCAAGTATTTTATAGATATATCTGAAGCAATTAAGGCAGGTTATAAAGCAAGTGATATAGTTGTAAGTACGAACTACAACCCTGATGCAGCAAAGACAACACTGCTTCCGTGGGATGAGTCAAATAACATATATTATGTTAATGTCGACTTTACCGGAGCTAAAATCTATCCTGGAGGGCAGTCGCAGCACAGGCATGAGATACAGGTCAGAATTGCCGGCCCTCAGGGGACAAGTTTTTGGGACAACTCAAATGACTTCTCCTTTGATGGAGTTTCAAAAGATACAGCCTCTCCGACGAAGGTAATAAATATACCACTGTATGATAATGGTGTAAAAGTTTTTGGACAGGAACCGCCAGGAGGTCCATCAACACCGTCAAATACACCTACACCGACAAAATCCACAACAAAACCTACAGCTACTCCATCAACAGTAAAGAATCCTTTAGACGTAAACTCTGATGGTGCTATAAATATGACGGATGTTATGCAGGTTGCCCGATCTTTCAATAGTAAGAGGGGGGACGACAGGTATGTAGAGAAGCACGATCTGAATAATGATGGAGCAGTAAGTATGAATGATATAATGCTTATTGCAGCTAAATTTAATACTCTTGCATAAAAAGCTTCATAGTACCTGAATAATACATTTTAAAAAATTAGACGCCTCACAATGATTAGAGATGTGCTAATACGGCAAGTGGTTGCGTAACGTATGAAATTTAAGTCTGTTTACGTTACGCTTCACTGCTTGCCTATGTACCTTTAAGAGGTAGAATCGTAACGCAAAATATGATGCGTTACGGACTGCTTGAAAGCGCAAAACTAAATATTGGAGGCGTTATTCTTATGCAGGTACAGCTATTCCGGAAGAGATAAATTAATAGCTCTAAAAATGTCCACAAACTAAAAAAAGCACTTTTATGTGCTTTTATAATTTCTATATTGAGTAAAAAAAGTGGTATAAGGAAATATCTTCGACCTATCTACCTTTATATATTAAAAGAGTATAAACAGAAGCCTTTAATGGTAGCCTGGCAATCATAGTTAAAAACGTTAGACCCAAAGCTTTGCGTCGTCATCTTTCGAAGACTTTGCCCTGTTTCATAAGTCTCTATTTATATCTCCCTATACCTGTC
>JAEZNF010000489.1 GCA_023441845.1 Bacillota bacterium
TCATTTCAACATCTTTTATTTTAATTTTATCCGCCATGTCAATAACCCCCATGGAATTCTTTAATACATTAAGGCAAGCTTTACTCTATGGGCCGCTCCAATGTTATCCTTCCAAGTTTTCCGCCCCTAAACTCATCCAGCACTATTATGGCTATCCTGTTTATGTCTATCTCTCCGCCGGAAATAAGGCAGCCACGGTTTTTACCCGCCTTCGTCAATAGTTCCAGCCCACTGCTTCCATCTGCCAGATCAAGCTTGTACCTCTCGGAAATATTCTTCGGGTATGACTTTGAAAGCCTTTCCAAAAGAGCTGAAGCCAGTTCAACGGTATCCATTATGTCATCCTTTATTGCACCTGTAAACGCAAGTTTAAACCCGACCTCTTCATCGTCAAATTTCGGCCATAGTATACCGGGTGTATCTAACAGCTCAATTTTTTCATTAATCCTCACCCACTGCTTGCCGCGGGTTACACCGGGCCTGTCACCAGTAACGGCACTTGCCTTGCCGGCAATTTTATTTATAAAAGAGGATTTACCTACATTGGGCACTCCTACAACCATGGTTCTAATAGGCTTGAATATAATACCTTTTTGCTTTTGATGCTCTACCTTATCCTTCATTTTTTCTGCCAGCGCCTGTTTAAGCTCATTAATACCCTTACCCTTGACCGAATCAATAAAAATATTGGTATAACCCTTTGAGTTATACCATCTGCCCCATTCTTTAGACAAGTTCTCATCTGCCAGATCTGCTTTATTCAAAACAACAACCCTAGGTTTTGTTTTGACAATTTCGTCTATCTCAGGGTTTTGGCTGCTTTTGGGTATCCTTGCATCCAGAATTTCTATAACCACATCAATCAATTTTAGATTTTCAACAAGGAGCTTTCTGGTTTTTGCCATATGCCCCGGAAACCATTGTATATTCATTAATCCTCCATATAAGCCTTTCGTTTTTTACTTAAGCGTTCCTATATTTTTAAGCGGGTAAAGTCTAAAAACAGCCTTCCCCTTTATTTTTTCCATATCAATAAATCCTATTTCCCTGCTGTCTCTGCTCATATTTCTATGATCGCCAACTGCAAAAATTTTATTCGGCGGCACCGTAACAGGGTAGTTCATTTGAGGATGCGGCGATGTTTCTCCTACGGTATAGGGCTCATCCAATTTGACCCCGTTTACGTAAACTGCACCGTCCTTAATGTCCACAACATCTCCCGGAAGTGCAATTGCCCTCTTTATAAAGTCCACTTCGTCTTTTTTGGGCGCAATATCTTTTATAAGCGGAACCTTATCCAAAAATGGAATCACGGATTTTGTCCCCTCTTTGAATTCAAAAACTATGATATCTCCCTTTTTAGGTTCGGAAAACTCATATCCAAGCTTATATACCAAAAGCCTTTGCCCTGTAAACAAGGTGTTTTCCATCGAAGGTCCGTCAACCATTACAAATTCAAATACATACGCACGTATTGCTATTGCAACCACAAAGGCCAGCAATGCTACCAGTATCCATTGAAGGACTTCTTTCAGAAAATTCGGTTTTTTATCTTTATAAAACGGCTGATCGTTGTTTTCCATATTATCTACCTTCTTTAAAATTGCTGTATTATTAGAAAAGTAACGTATTTCTCTTTAAGAGAGATTTCCACTGACACCATATAATAGAGGGGACCATTCCGTCCCCTCTATTTTTTAAGCTTTTATATCAAGTTTTTCTTTAACCTTTGCAGCCTTACCAACTCTGTCACGCAGATAATAAAGCTTTGCCCTTCTTATCCTACCTCTTCTTACTATATCAATATGGTCGATTTTCGGTGAATGAACAGGGAAAATTCTTTCCACTCCTACCCCGTAAGATATCCTTCTTACAGTGAAAGTCTCTCTCACACCGTGACCCTTCATTCCGATAATAGTACCTTCAAATACCTGAAGTCTTTCTCTATTACCTTCTTTAACCTTTACATGAACCTTAACGGTATCTCCTATTTTTAAATTAGGAAGATTTTGCTTCAGTTGTTCTGATTCAATGGCTTTAATTATATCCAACATTATGTTCTCCTCCTCTCTTGCCTAGACGTTCTTATTTTTTTAAGGTAAACAGCGGACCGTCCGTAATACATACGCTGAACATTATAGCACATAAAACATATCTTGTAAACAATTTGTTTTCAAAAAAATGATAAAATCTCAGTATGCAATGTAACAAAGCTGAGTGACCGGTAATGCAGAGCCCCTCACATATTATTTTATACAATAATTCATGTTTTTTTCAAGCAAATAAGCCGATTCACCTATAAGTTTTCAGTGTTTCAAATACATAACCGTTATCCTTCAAATACTTGATAATGTCTGGAAGTGCTTCTGCCGTAGTCTCCTTCCCCGCACTGTCATGCATTAGGATAAGTGCCTTGTTATTATTTTTTGTTGTTTTAACAATATTCTGAATAAGCTTGTTTTTGGGGACATTAATCCCCTCCGCATCCCCGTTTAATGCATTCCAATCAAAACTCCTATATCCCCTGTTCTTTAATTCAATTTTATATGAATCAAACTTTTTATCAAAGGAGCCTCCCGGAAACCGGATAAATTTATTTGAATCCCAGCTCGACCCCAAAATTGATACTATTGTATCCTCGCATAGTTTTAGTTCATTCATGAAAGCCTCCTTGCTTTTATATATACTCTTGTATTCATGAGTATAAGTGTGGTTGCAAATCAAATGCCCCTTCTTCTGCACTTCCTTTAATATTTCAGGATTCAGACTGCACATTTCGCCCAACACAAAAAACGTTGCCTTGATGTTATTATCATCAAGTATTTTAAGAACCTTAGGGGTTATGGATACCGACGGACCGTCATCGAATGTGAGATAAGCAACCTTTTCCGGCTTTGGATAAACACTTTCCGTGACAGTACTTTCTTTTTTAAGATTCATATCAATGTTTTTACTCTCATATGCCTTTTCAGTTTTATTTTCGACAGGTGAAGGCATCCCTATGTAAAACGGAAACTTCTGCTCCTCTTTCTTTTTAATCGAAAATACCGATTTATCTATAGTCATCACCTTATCATTTTTATCTGTCGACCTTTTCGAAGACAAAATTCCATATATATCATTCACATCATAACCAAGCGCAATATAAGATATTAGTAAAACATTAAGTACAACCAATCCGAAAAACATACTAGCATTTAAAAAGGTCCAGGGTCTTTTTTTCCTTTGACAAACCTCAACCGAATAATACACTTGCCTCACCCCACATTTTGAGCATATATACATCACATTTTTATAATATGACTTTCGTTGACAAAACGTATTAAAAAATAGTTAAGAATAGTTACTAAATAATTACAAGATATTTATATAAAACATTTAAACCGTTATTTAAAGTTTAGAATACAAAATAATGCTCAAATATGGTAAAATGGATTTGTATTTTAAACTACTCAACTTTTATAGAGAAAGAATTTCAGTATTATCATTAACAGGGTGTTTTATCAATTTGGAATTAGCTTGTAAATAAATGCAGACCGTGAAGTGAAATACACATAATTTTATATAATTTCAAATTATTTTATGTTAATGGAGGGGTGTACAATGAAAAAAGTACTATTTTGTTTTATAAGTATGTTTTTTATTATGTTTGCCGGAAGCATCACCGTCTTTGCCAGTCCGCATAACGGAGAACAGTTTGACTTCAGACAACCTGACGGTTCCAAAGTTCCTGTAAGGGTTTTTGGCGACGAGTATTATCAAAGGGTTGAAAGCCTTGACGGATATACATCGGTCAGGGATTCCAAAGGCTACATAT
>JAEZNF010000508.1 GCA_023441845.1 Bacillota bacterium
ACGTTACCCTGACTGCTTGGAAATATTATAGTGTAGCTGTAACCTGTCTCATCATAGCTTCCCGAATAAAGCTTTTTTAAGCTCGAATCGCTTTCGGACAGCTTCACATTGGGTAAAATAAAGCCTACCCTGTCACCTACGTTATAATATGTTATGTTTTTATATGTATTGGCTTCCAAAACGATTACCAGTTTCCCGTCCCTTTCATCTGTCCGGTACGCCGGCTGCCCGTTAACATCAAGAACCACTCTTGCAGTGTTTTCATCATACATTGAATACCTGATATTCTTTATTAAAGAACTGTTTACGCTAATTGTCTTCATGTCCTTCTGCGTTCTGGCATTGGGCATGTCAATGACTATTTTGTTCGGATCGGTATATCTTACAACGTTATAGCCGCTATAATCAGGGGTTATTATCGAAACCTCTTCCTTGCCATCAACATGTGAATAGTTTACATCCAAACCGTTCGGATTCGGTATGGCGCCGGCTGCTACAGGTGTCGCCGTTGGACTTGGTACCACAGTAGGTTTTGGTGTCTCTGTAGGCTTTGGTGTCTCTGTAGGCTTTGGTGTTTCTGTAGGACTGGGAGTCTCACTGGCCTTTGGAACCGTCTCTCTTACATCACCGCCACGGTCATTTAAATCCGGCCTTGACACGCTTAAGACCAGTTTATCGTTCATCTCTTCCACTTTATACTTAGTATTAGCCAATACATCCAAAACCACCCTGGTAGTACTCTCGTCAAATTGCGAATATCTAATTGATTTGATGTTACTTCCGGTAACACTCGGCTTCTGCTTTAGAAGCATGCTGGTATTAGGAAGATCAACAACTATTCTGTCCGGCTTATCCAATTTGGAAATATTGCTATCATTATAATTGTCCACATATAACGTAACCTGATCAACGTCTCCCTTCGGTGCACATTCAATCTTGTTCAAGCTGGCCGGGCCAGACACGTTATTCTTATCGTCAATGGTGACAAGTCCGTTTTCCGGATGCCATCCCACTTTTGCTCCCAATTGCTCACTTACATAACGGACAGGAATCATTGTCCTGTTGTTTATTATTTTTGCCGGTACATCCATTTCAACTGTCTTTTTATTCACCGAAGCACTTTTATTATTAATACCAAGTACTATCTCAGTATCCTTCAAGCTAATGGAAACTTGTTTTTTGACTTCATCCCACTTGACATCGGCTCCGAGCTTCTCAAAAATAGCTCTTGCCGGAACCAAAGTACGGTTCTCAATTAATACAGGCGGTGAATCCGTTGGGACTATCTCTCCATTTACTTTCAAAGTTAGAGCCAATCCGAATGAATTTGACGCAAGAGCCGCAGAAACGGCAAATGATAAGAAAATTACTTTAAATTTTTTCATATTAACACCTCACAAAACCTTTATCCTATGTTTATCTACCAGTCCTTTAAAAAGGGGCTGTTTTGTTATCTCTTATGCCAGACTGCATCAATGATTTGTCCTGGATTATTTTTGTTATAGAAACATGAAAACCGCTAAATTTAAAACCAGACCAATGTACCGCTTATACTATTAAAGAACAATTATCTTAAAAGCGAATGGCAAATATCTTCTATTATTACATGCCGTTGATAGAGATTAACTTAATATATCAATACACTTATATATTCGACATTTAAGGCGCATTTCCTGTCTCATAACAATTATTTAAATATTTCGTAATATAATCGTAATAATTTTTTTAAAAGCAGGACATCTATTTAAAAAAATATCCGGTTATTTCTGGTTGTATGAAATAATGCATCCACAATATTTTTGTTTATAAAGTCCCATATCCTTCGCTCCCTGCTGCCCCTGGCGAAATCCCGGCCTGAAATCTCTGTAATAGAATTCAACCCCATATTTTTTAGCGTATTTCTCTCCCAATTCCTTTATAAGGTCATGCTTCTGGTAAGGGCTGACAAGAAGAGTTGTCGTAAAGGCATCAAAGCCTCTAAGCTTTGCCATATATGCTGTCTTATCAAGACGCATGCTGTAACACATATCGCATCTTTCATCATTTGTACCTTTGAAGTTTTCCCATGTATCCTGCTTGAAATCTTCAAAATATTCTACAGGAATACCTTTAACCCCTGAAAATATCTCAACATTTTCCTTTCTCCTTAAGAATTCTTCCGTCGGGTGTATATTGGGGTTAAAAAACAAACCCTCAAACTCAATACCATCCTCCATCAGCACACCGGCAGGATATACGGAACAAGGAGCACAGCACATATGCAAAAGTAATTTCAAAACTATTACCTCCTTAATCTTTACTCATATCTAAGGCCGAAGTGGTCATAAGCAAGCTTGGTGGCAGTCCTTCCCCTTGGTGTCTTGTTTATAAAACCAAGCTGCAGTAAGTACGGCTCATACACATCTTCAATGGTATCGGCCTCTTCACCTATTGAGGCTGCAAGTGTGTCCAGCCCTACAGGCCCGCCCGCAAACTTGTCAATTATCGTAAAGAGCATGTTCCTGTCCACACCATCAAGCCCGAGCGAATCGACTTCCAGTGCATCAAGTCCCATTTTGGCAACGTCACCGTCAATAAAACCTTCGGCTTTTATCTGGGCGAAATCCCTCACCCTCTTTAGAAGCCTGTTGGCTATTCTTGGGGTTCCTCTGGACCTTTTTGCAATCTCCGATGCACCTTTTTCATCAGTGCCTATTCCCAAAATACCTGCCGATCTTTTTACTATAAGCGCCAATTCATCCGGTGTATACATTTCAAGCCTGTTTATAACACCAAACCGATCCCTTAGGGGTGACGTTAAAAGACCTGCCCTGGTAGTGGCACCAATAAGCGTAAACTTGGGGAGGTCCAGCCTTATCGATCTGGCACTGGGCCCTTTTCCGATTATTATATCAAGGGCATAGTCCTCCATCGCCGGGTACAGGATTTCCTCAACACTTCTATTCAGCCTGTGAATCTCATCTATAAAAAGAGCATCATAATTCCCAAGGTTGGTCAATATGGCTGCCAGATCACCTGGCTTTTCTATAGCAGGTCCGGATGTAATCCTTATATTTACTCCCAGCTCTGATGCGATTATATTGGCTAAAGTGGTCTTTCCAAGCCCTGGCGGTCCATATAAAAGCACATGGTCCAATGCCTCATTCCTGCGTTTCGCAGCTTCAATAAATACCTTCAGGTTTTCTTTGACCTTGCTTTGTCCGATATATTCTCCCAGCTTCCTGGGCCTTAAGCTTAGTTCATCACAATCCTCACTCTTAAGCTCACAACCGACCAGTCTTTCCTCTTCCATCAAACGCATCCTCCATTATTATACACTATCTGACAAGTCCCTTCAAAGCGGATTTTATTATGGATTCCAAATCCATGTCTTCGGAATAAACAGCATTAACAGCTTTACTGGCCTCTAAAGGAGTATACCCCAGGACCATAAGCGCACTCACAGCTTCAGAAACCCTAGACGCTTCACCTGATGTTTCCTTATTAATATCCCTATCACCAACAGGAGCTACCAGCTGTTCCTTTTTTATCTTGTCCTTCAGCTCGAGAAT
>JAEZNF010000557.1 GCA_023441845.1 Bacillota bacterium
AAGAAGTATAGATAAAATAATAACCAGTGATAATATTTTTTTTATCATATTGAACCTACTTATTAGTGTTTTTTTAGATAATAAAAATCTCCTATTTTTTACATTATAGTTGATAGTAATTCGACAATCAAGTAGCTCATCCATATACTCCATACTTGTCTTTCCTTGCGCCGCTACACGCTAGAATCACTTGGCTCCACGGAGATCCTTCCGCTGCCACTGAAAAATGCATGCATTCTTCTTTATGCTCGTACAAAACAAAGAAGGGGCTGTCTCAAAATCAGATAAAATCTGATTAAGGGGCGGTCCCTTTTTCATGATAGTAATTCCAATTGCAAAACACATGTAAAACACATGTACGCGAGGGCAGATAGTGAAATGAAACGGAAGGCTATCGAAAAAGCATATGTAGATTTAATCCCTGATGAAATTCCATGTTGGGAAGAAGATCCAAAATAGTTGCATTTAGTTAATGATGGTGAGTATCATATAAGTTAAGCACCATTTCCAGGTGGAGTATGCCTGTCGGATTGGCCGGTAAGATAATTCTGAAAGCTGCTCCCCAAATTTATATCTCAGATTCAGCAATCAGAAATGCTGTCCTTATGCTTTTTTGTATCTCCTGGGGCATGCAGAGGAGATGGGGTATAAGGGGTAAAAAGGATGACTAGGGAAAAATAGTACGTGCTGTTGACAGTGTGTAGGAAAAGTGATACTATCAAGCATAGAATGAACGTTCATTCTATGCTTGGAGGTAGAATCATGTATAGAACTACACAAGATACGCAGAAGAGAAAAGACGCAAAAAAGCAGTTGCTCTTGGACACCGCGGCAAAAGTATTTTCTTCGAAGGGGTACCACAATACAACGGTAAAAGATATTGTTGATAAGGCTGCCGTTTCAGTGGGCACTTTCTATTTTTATTTCAAAAGCAAGGAAGACTTGTTCACGGAGCTCTATAAAAGTATTGTCAATGAATTCAGTGAAAAAACTATGAGTGTTATAGATGTTGATCATTTTTCAATGCTCAAGAATTTCACTCGTGTCATGGTAGCAACGCTTTGGATGTACGAACAAAAACGCGAAATTGCAAGAATCATGTTGCTTGAAGTAGCTGCTATTGATCCTGGCTTTCAGGAGCTAGAGACATCCAGGATGCAGGAATTTGCACAGACCATGGCCACTTGGTTTGGCCGTTTCAAGCTACACGATGAGGTAAACATTCCAGATGAGCAAGTGGCCGCTCTCATATACGCAGGTTCCTACTACTGCCTGATTAATACGTGGCTATCATCGGGCACTCCGGCTTCTTTGACTGATAGTAGTTATGCGTTTTGCATTTATCATCTCCAGGCGCAGAGAATCCCATTTGATGAGAACACAGTCAAGGAATACATTAACGAAGTTTTGACCGAGTTGAACCAGGAAAACCTTTAGGGTGGAGGGGGTGCAGTTTATGGACGCTGCTAGAAAGAAAGAGCTCAAAGACTCATATAAAAACAGGACTAAAATAGGCGGTATCTGTTGTATAAAATGCAGTGGGAATCAACGCATGTATCTGCAAGCGACAAATGATACCACAAGCTTGAGAAACAGATATGATTTTGCGATTTCAACGGGGTCGTGCCCCGATCCGTCTTTACGTAGTGAGTGGGTGAAGTATGGGACGGAATCGTTCTCCTTTACGGTTCTGGAAGAGATTAAAAAAGGTGAGGATCAAACAGAAAAGGAATTCTCAGATGACATAAAAGTGCTTTACGAAATATGGCTTGATAAACTCGGACAAGCCGTATCTGACGGAGGAAGTTCATTATGAAACCTCAAGTAAGAATTAATCAGTTCCTTGATGGCGAAGGAAAAATATCGCAATTGCCACAAAAGCAGAAAGCAAGGATTGCCGTTTTGGAGTACATTTCCGAAAAATTTCAACCAAATTGTGACTATTCAGAAAAACAGGTCAATGCGATCTGCGAACAGTGGCATACTTTCGGAGATTACTTTCTCATCCGCCGGGAACTTGTCGATAATAATCTGCTGTGCCGCGAACGGGATGGTTCCCGCTATTGGCGCACATCAAAAGATTAACTCGGGTTTTTTATTAAAGCGCTCATTGAATATACAGAAGTTGGTTGGCATAACGCGTTCGATGACAATTCTGAAGATGTATTTTGATGATCTTTGTAACAGCAGGAATTTCATGATATAAGAGCAAATCAAATAAAACCCAAATAATGTATTGCTAAAAGATATACATAAGAATATAATATAGTAAAAAGAAGAATGAAAGGTGGGATTATTGTGGCCACTAAAACAGCAAATGTTCTCGCACGAGTAGAACCTGAAATAAAAGAAAAGGCGGAATCTATCATGGCAAAGCTGGGAGTTCCAGCTTCCGTTGTTATCAATATGCTCTACAAGCAAATCATTATGACTAAGAGTATTCCATTCTCCCTGTCAATTCCTGCTGCACCTATGACGCTTGACGATATGGACACAGCGACTTTTGAAGCAATCATGCAAAAAGGGTTGGACGAGGCAAAGGCAGACCGTTCCCGTCCTGCTTCTGAGGTATTTTCAGAGTTGAGACGAGGATTGTAATTTATGGTAAACGTGATCAAATAAAGCAGCTTTCACAGATGGATATGGAATAAAGGATAAAGGCGAGGTAGGAAAATTCATCTCAAAACAAAAAAATTTTATGGACCGAAGTGTTATAAAGATTATAAAGAAAAATAGTAACTCCTTATTATACTTATTCCTAGAAGTTTTTCTTTCTTGTCCATAATCCTAAGCATTGTGGTAGAGCTGCCCAAGGGTTTTGTCTCCAATCGTATAAACGTCCATTGTCTTTCTCTCTATCTTCTTCTGAATTATAAATATAATCATACTTAATAAAATCGGTAGAAGAACTATGAAATTCACTCATCTCCTTTATTTCAAAGCCAGAGCAAATGAGTGCATTAATAAAATCCTGCATACGCCATGTGTATTCAATACCACCATTTTCAGGAAATGGCCCTGTTTCTTCGTAGTGCTTTACTATCTTTATTTCTGTACCACTATTATCAAACGGTCGAATCATTGGATGTGTTTCAAAGAAAATATAAGTTCCTTTATCGTTTAAGATTCTACTGAAGCTACTATACATCATCTTTAAATCAGGTATCCAAACATGGACTCCGTTAGATGTATAAACCAAATCAAATGTACCACTGTCTATTTTATTAAGGGTCATACTATTGTCACATACAAAATTAATATCCCAATTCCTTTCGGCAGCAATTCTTTTGGCATTTTCTATTTGATTTTCTGAAATATCAATTGAGCATACATGTGCACCCAAAAGATAGAAAGCAAATACGGCAGTATTGTCGCCGCTTGAAGGTACACAGATATTAACATCTTTCAAATTTGGAAAGCATTTTTGGATAAATGAGTACACCGTAGGTGGAAATGCAATTGCAGGATTTTCTATTATTTTCTCTACATAATAATCTGCATTTTTATACCATTCTTCTGAACTGTTATTCCAATATTTAACAACTTTATTGAAACTGATACTCACTTGTATTTCCCCCTTCATAATATTAATATCTTGTTCGTACTTCAAAACTATTGCGACTTAATTGTAATAGTATTATTTAGTATTATATAGAAGATATATACAAAATACTACCACGTTTGGAGATTATCTATTCATCGAATATTTTTCATAACGTAAACTTGCAGTTTTTATGACATGTAAAAACATGCAAAACTATGGACATAATGTTACATTATGTTTATAATAAACTTTCATTGGGTATCGTAGTACAAATTATACGGGAATAATGAAAAACTTATTGAAATCTTCCACTAAACAATTGAAAAAAGTCTAAAAGTAAAGTATATTCAAGATATTAAGGGGTATATTACTATGGCAGAAAATCCTAAAACTCCTGGTGTCCAATCGGGAGAAAAAATGTTATCCGTGCTGGAATATCTGATTTTGAAACAGGAGCCGGTAAGGCTTCTTGATATCGCAAAAGATATGAGCATGACGAATACGTCCATAACCAGATATTTGAATACATTGATAGATAAAGGATATGTAGAGCAGAACCAAGAGACTC
>JAEZNF010000014.1 GCA_023441845.1 Bacillota bacterium
GGTAATTATGTATTATTTTGGTTGATAATATTTTACCATATTTCTGAGGATTTTGCTATGCTTTATGGTCGAAAATTATTGATTTTTCAAGGTTCAGACTGCTTTTTTATGTGCGAAGTTTGAGTTATAAACTTAATCTCAGATCTGGAATACCTGTCAAATTTCACGGTTGCCTGTTCAATAAGATTTTCTAAGGCATCCCTTTCAACAGCAATAGCATCTCTGTCTGCCAAAACATCGGCAAGAGTCTGGTCAGCATTAAAAATTGTTACACTGTTGGTCCTGTTGATTCTTTTAACCAAAAGCGCGGTTTCCCCAATTACGTTTTTCATTTCACTTAATATGTCTTCCGCATTCTCCGGCGCATCTTCTCCCTCTTGAACTTTTGCGCACCTTTCCAGCCTTTGCTTTAATTGTGCCAATCTTTTTTGACAATCAGCTCTCAGAACCAAAGCTTCTGCAAGCATCATATGTATCACCTCTTTGCTCAATTTCAACTTACACTTTTAGTATAAATAACAATTTAACACTGTTACAGACAAAAACTTTGCAATCTCAAAATAATTTCAATTGCTGAGTTTTGACATCCGCACGAAAACTTAACACAACAAAAAGCCGGAATAATCCATTCCGGCGCTGTTACCTGATACAAGTCAGCAGTTGTTTTTCATATCTTTAAACCGTATGCTATTAATACCTAAGCATTATGATGCGGATTCTTTTTAACTGTTTCAAAAGCTTTTATAATACTTTCACGAACTTCCGACTTAAGTCTGCCAATATACTCATTGCTTTTATCTTTATCTATAAAGTTAGAACAATAATAAGGCTTTAGCCCATTTAGAACTATCGCAGCAACATCAGCCAAACAAATCCAGCAGTTACAAAGCTCCCCGTCGGTTGTTTCCTTAGTGTCCTGAACATAGTTATACAATTCGGACAATACTGTATTTTCCGTAAGATTTTCCAATCCCGCATAGGTATACAGATCCTCTTTAAAGTTTTTAACCTCATTTTTCATAATTGTTAGCTCCAATCATAAATTTTTATATATATAATAGTTATCGGAAAAAAAAATATCTTTTTAATAGCTTTAATTGGAAGTTCATCACATTTGATACCATATCCATATACCTTTTTAGAACACCGAAAGGCTTAACTATATTTTTGACAGCTTTATCTCAAATATTCGGCACTTCATTAACTGTATTATAATTTATATCACACCAATCTTGTTGATTTCATAAAACAGTTCTTTTAGAACCTGAAATCTGTTAAAGTATATCCAATATTGATTCCTTCCTTCAAAAAATCTCCGCCCTTTCAACTCAACCTGCTTTTGTTATGTACTGTAAAATAACGTCACGACTATTAGCATTGTAAAAAATCAAATTTCTCAAAAACATCGGTAATAGCACACTCAATTATGTAACTATGAAGTTTGTCAGAACCTCTAAAAAAGTTCCTTCTCCTTTTTTATCGCCTTCTTCCAAGTGCCCAAAGACTGTTCCCAGTTGTCCGTTCTCTAAATGCTCTTTAACATCAAGTTTTGCTTTAGATGATGAATTACCTGAACCAATAAAAACACAATTATCATCATATTTCAATGGACTTTTTTGAATAACGGCAAAAAGATTCCCGTCCCAGTATCCGTGTATATTCTGATATAGGACTTCAACAGTAGTACTACCGCAAGGTCTGTCACTTACTATAATGGTAATAAAGAAGTTAGTATTTTTCTGAATTTGCTTCTAAATTATCCAACGATAGTATAATATTCATAACTATAATATTGTTTTTTCAAGGTTCACAATCATTTTGTTTAACTGGGAAGTTTGAGTAAGTTATATAAAAATATGTGACTATTTTCCCTTATGGTTCGTGTTATAGATGAAAGGAGGTTTTCATATGCAAAAACCATCACAGCAACCTGATGATAATTTTATAGAAAAGTACAGTTTATACGGCAATATGCTGTTTAGAATTTGTATGGTCTATCTTGGCAATAAGGAAGACGCAGAAGAAGCTATGCAAGAATCGTTTGTGAAACTTATTTATAAGAATCCACAATTTAGAGATGATTAGCATGAAAAAGCATGGCTCATCAGAATAACCACCAACATATGTAAAGATATGCTGAGGAGTATATGGCATAAGCGGGTTATAAAAATTGAGGATATAGAAGATTATTACACTCACCCTTCTGATCTACACATTATGGAGGAAATTCTAAAGCTTCCGGCAAAGTATAAGGCTGTCATATACCTGTACTATTATGAAGATTATTCGGTTAAGCAGATATCACAGACCCTTGGAATTAAGGAATCGGCTGTGAAAATGCGCTTGAAGCGCGGTCGTGACATATTAAAAATCGAATTGGGAGGAGAAGGGTTATGAATAAAACAGAAATTAAAAGAGTTATTGACAAATTAGAACCATCTAACGGAATGGAATATAGGTTATCCAGAGAAATACAGCAAAAACGTAATAAGAAGTTGAGATTGAAGCCTGTTATTTCTATAGCAGCTAGCCTTGTAATGGTTATTGGTATTGGAATTTGGGGAAACTATTTGATTAACAGAAATCCAAGTACTTCTACAAATAAAATTAGTACGGAAGGCATATATATCCCAAAAGTAGAACTGCCAAAGAATAACGGTACCGGAGTGGAAATGGACATGATAGGGCTTATTGTGTATCAGGGAAGGATATATACAGAAACTGGTACAAAAATAGATTCCAAAAGTGCAGAAAAATTGCTTGACGAAAAGCTCGGTACCACAAAAAGCGGTATAGATGAATTTAGCAAGCAGGAGAATTATGCAGTTGAATTTGCATCAACTATTGGAGTGCAGGATGTTTACTCTGTTAAGGGCTATGATAAAACCTTTAGAATTATGGCCTTTGCTACTGAAAACGGAAGGATATATAATGCACGGTTCTATGAATGCCTTAATGGTATTACTGTAAAAACCGGTGCTGATATGTTTGACAAGCTAAAATTAGATGATAGAATAAATAAAGTTAGGTATGAAAACTACGAAAGTTGGAACAATGGCAAGCAACAATTTAAAGAGTTTGTAAAAATACAGGCATTAAATAGCTTTATCAATGAATTGAAAAATACAATTCCGTATAAACAGGAGAGCCTATCATATTTGTTTGAAGTTACAAAACAGAAGTTTGTATATATATATTTAAATGACGGAAGTGAAGTACAACTAAGACTTTTTGACGGTGGATATATATATTACGGGCATTTATTCTTTAAGATGAAAGATGAAGCTTTCAACTTGCTTTGGAAGGAACTGCAATAATTATGGTAAGAATTGTAATTAAGCCGTTTCACAGTAAAACTAGGGGTATTTTTATTCTTGTAACGCGCTTGATAATTGTAATTTTGACACAATAATTTTGCATGTAAAGTAACTATACTGATGAAAAAACAGGAGGTCCAGCTTTTGAAAAGACGATTAATTTATTTATGCCTATCAATTTTATGCTTTGCAGCTTGTGCATTGATTGTTATATTTCTAAACGACAATCGCTTTATAAGAGGATTCGTTGGAGACATAATCGTAATTTCACTTATATATTTTCTTATTAAAACTTTTCATAATTTTAATTCCTTGAAGCTCGTTACTTTTACTCTTGCTTTAGCCTACATTACTGAATTCTCACAATATTTGAGGCTTGCTAATTTTTTGGGGCTTGAGCACAATACTATTGCTCGAATAGTTATTGGATCGGTTTTCGATCCCTTTGATTTGATTGCTTATACAATAGGTGCTTTCCTGGTATATTTCATTGATACAAAATTAATAAGAAGGTGTATCTCAATATGAAAAAATGTGTCATCATACCGGACTCATTTAAAGGAACCATGAGCTCAATTGAAATATGTAAAATCATCGAAGAGAATATAAGAAAATTTTATCCCGAGTGCGAAATCATTACAATTCCCATAGCGGATGGAGGAGAAGGAACTGTTGACTGCTTTATCCATGCGATTCACGCAGATAAAATTACCGTAAAGGTTACCGGGCCTTATAATGAACCTATTGAATGTTATTATGCAAGACAAGATTCAACTGCTATTATCGAAATGGCACAATCAGCCGGCCTTCCTTTAGTTGAATTCCGTAAAAATCCTGCAGTTACAACTACGTATGGAACAGGGCTTATGATAAAGCATTCCGTAGAAAACGGTTGTACGGATATTATTATTGGATTGGGCGGTAGTTGTACAAATGATGCGGGCACCGGAGCTGCTGCTGCACTGGGTGTGAAATTCTATGATGCGGACGGCAATTTATTTATACCTGCCGGCGGCACATTATCACGGGTTTCCAAAATAGATGTATCTGAAGCAAAAAAACTTCTCAAAGGTTGTTCTATTACAGCCATGTGTGATATTGACAACCCGATGCATGGTAAAAACGGAGCAGCATACGTTTTTGGACCCCAAAAAGGTGCCGATGATGCCATGGTCAAAGAATTGGATAACAATTTAAAATCATTAGCTCAAACT
>JAEZNF010000138.1 GCA_023441845.1 Bacillota bacterium
GAATATTGAGTATAAGGTGGATTTACAAAGTGCCAATATCATCGATTCTACGGGGGATGGGCGGATGATTCTTCGTGAAAAAGATGTAGTAAAAATCTTTTATGAAAAAAGTAAGAGAAAAGATGCCGGTTATATTACTGCCTCAAGTGTTTTCATAAAGAAGACGCAAAATAGTAATTAGCTTCCGGTTGTCCATAAACTAAGGATTTACATGTCAGAATGGTTAATATCAGTATAAGAAGATTTTTGAATGGAACAAAGCATAACGGCATCAAATAGAGGTAATATATACTATTACAAACTTGACCTATAACCTATTTTACAGCGATACCGCTATTGCATGATTTTCATGAAGAAAGTTTTATGCAACAAACTCGTCTCAGACCTTGCAAATCAAGAAAAAGAGTTTTATAATTAATAAAAGCAGTTTGACGTTCGAAAAATTTGGGTTAAACAATATCATTTTGTTTTTGAAGGATTTCTCTTTGAGAAATTTAAATGATAAGCAAATTTAGTATAAAGTTGGGGGTATTATGGCTAAGGTAACTTTTTATGAAGAAAGATGTAAGGGATGTAAGCTGTGTACAGTTGTATGTCCGAAAAAGATAGTTGTAATAAACAACGAAAAATTAAATTCAAAGGGCTTTCATCCTGCAGGGGTGATAGAAATGGATAAATGCATCGGATGTGCTTTCTGTGCTACTATTTGCCCTGATTGTGTTATTGAAGTAGAGAAGTAGTATTCTAACGTTTCTTGTGTTTTTAAATCCACAGAATATGTTAAAAGAGTACGCTTGTTGCAGTTTTGCTATAGTTTAAAGGGAGGATTTAATGTAATGGGAGAAAAATTGTTGATGAAGGGTAATGAGGTAATTGCTGAAGCTGCGTTAAGAGCAGGATGCAGGTATTATTTCGGTTACCCTATAACACCTCAAACCGAAGTAGCGCATTACATGGCTAAACGTATGCCGGCGGTCGGAGGAACGTTTTTACAAGCAGAAAGTGAAGTCGCTGCAATAAATATGGTATATGGTGCTGCCAGCGCCGGAGCAAGAGTTATGACGACTTCATCAAGTCCCGGTATAAGCTTGAAGCAGGAGGGTATTTCATACGCTTCCTGTGCCGAACTGCCTGCGGTTATTGTTAACATTGTAAGATGCGGTCCGGGTCTTGGCGGTATATTGCCTGCACAGTGCGATTATTTCCAGGCTGTGAAGGGCGGGGGACACGGCGATTATAAAATGGTTGTTCTGGCTCCATACAGCGTGCAGGAGCTTTATGAGCTTACGGTAGAGGCATTTAATATTGCGGATAAATATAGAATCCTGTCTTTCATAATGGGAGACGGAATCTTAGGACAGATGATGGAAGCAGTTGAATTCAAGGATGTTGAAAACATTGTAAAGGTTGATAAGGACTGGGCAACGACAGGTACAGGAATGACCAGGGATAATAATGTTATTACTTCGATTTATATAAAGCCCGAGGTACTTGAAGACCATAACAAAAAGCTTCAGGCCAAATATGCCTTAATTGCCGAGAATGAAACCAGGGTTGAAACCTATAACTGTGAAAATGCCGATGTTATAGTGGCAGCTTACGGTACAACTGCAAGGATAGTTAAAAATGTCATAAAGATGGCCGAAAAGGAAGGAATTAAGATTGGACTCATAAGGCCAATTACACTCTGGCCTTTCCCGGAAAAGGAATTCTTAAAATATGCAGAGGTTCCAAAGTTCTTCCTGACTGTTGAAATGAGTGCCGGACAAATGGTTGAAGACGTTAAACTGGCTGTTAACGGTAAAAACAAGGTATACTTCCACGGAAGAATGGGTGGAATGGTACCTACACAACAGGAGATACTGGATAAAATAAAAGAATTGTTAAAGGGTTAATCATTTGAATTTTTTATATATGTAAAAAATCATTTAGAATTTATAAATATGGGAACTTTATAAAATAGCGTTTAAGCTTTATATGGTTCTCATACCGATGTGGAAGGGGATAAAGATGTCTACAGTATTCAAAAGACCACATGCTTTAAAAGATTTATCAATGCATTATTGTCCTGGATGTACTCACGGTATAGTACACAGGTTAATTGCGGAGGTTATTGACGAGCTTGAAATTGAGGGTAAAACAATCGGTATTTCACCGGTAGGATGTACTTATAACAATTATGAGTATTTTAACTGCGATATGGTTCAGGCAGCTCACGGAAGGGCTCCTGCTGTCGGAACCGGCGTAAAACGCGTTAATCCTGATAATGTTGTTTTCACCTACCAGGGAGACGGAGACCTTGCGGCAATAGGTACTGCTGAGATTGTACACGCCGCTACAAGGGGAGAAAAGATAACATCCATTTTCGTAAATAACGCTATTTACGGAATGACTTCCGGACAGATGGCTCCTACAACCTTGTTAAACCAGGTGACAATGACTTCTCCTTTTGGAAGGAAGCCTGAGCTGCACGGTTATCCGGTAAAGGTATGCGAAATGCTTTCCACTCTTGAAGGAGCTGTTTATGTTGAAAGGGTATCGGTTCACGATATCAAAAATATCAACAATGCTAAAAAGGCTATAAAGAAGGCCTTTCAGGTACAGATGGCAAAGAAGGGTTTTTCAATTGTTGAAATTCTTTCAACATGTCCGACCAACTGGGGACTTTCTCCTTTAGAGTCCATCAAATGGCTGCAGGATAATATGATACCTGCATACCCTTTGGGTAACTTTAAAGGAAAGGATTTGGAGGTGTAGGGCATGGCTAAACAGGAAATAGTAATAGCAGGATTTGGAGGACAGGGTATACTTTCAGCAGGAAGGCTTCTGGCGTATGCGGGAATGCTGGAAAACAAAAACGTATCATGGCTGCCTTCATATGGGCCTGAAATGAGAGGCGGTACTGCAAATTGCAACGTAATCATATCGGACGATGCAATCGGCTCACCCATATTAAACGATGCTACTGCATTGATTGTTATGAATGGCCCGTCGCTTGAAAAGTTCGAGAGCTGGGTTTGTAACGGAGGAGTTATTATAACCGACAGCTCACTCATTGAGAACTGCCCTAAAAGGGAAGGTGTGGAAGTGTTTGAGATACCGGCTACTCAAATGGCTTCGGATATGGGAAACCTCACTTACGCAAACATAATCCTTCTGGGGAAATTGATTGAAAAGACAAAGATAGTTTCAAAGGAAAACTTTGAGGCTGCTTTGAAAAAGGTTTTACCGGAGAAAAAACACTACATGATTCCTGAAGAGATGAAGGCATTGCAGATGGGCATGGATTATTAAAATTGAACAGAAGAAATTTATATTGTGTGAATAGTAGAATGGGAGTAGCGAGAAAGTTGCTACTCCCATTTGTTATGTAATTAAATAGGATGATAAGACGATTTTTGTATTGATTGCCTGTTTTGGTAGCGGTATAATTTATTTTATGGATAAATAATTTTTTGGGGGAGTTTAAATTGATTAATAAAAAAAGAAGTATTTGCATTGTCTTGGTGATTTTTATAGCCGCCTGTTTTTTACCATCGTATACCTTCGCTGATAGTATTGAGCAGGGTGGTTCTTTCTATAAAATAACAGGTCATGTTGAACCGGATTTTATGCATGGTAACACATTAGCTTCTAAAAATAAGGCAGGATTCAAAGTTGAAGTTCCTGACACGGGTTTATACGCAACTACCGATATGAATGGCTACTATGAGTTAAATGTACCGGTTAGCCAATCTGTTTACTCTATCAAGGTGAGTAAATCAAATTATTTGGAGAGAGAGATAAAGTCTTTAGTAGTATCAAAGGACGATTATGGATATACAGGGCAAAAACCGGAAATAGAATATATAAATGCCCCAATCACTTCTGATTCGGTAATAGACGGAATTATTATGTGGCCGGGTGATGTAAAGGTAAATGGTTTACAAGATAATGCAATAAATTTCACTGACATAATGGAAATAGCAAAACATTTTAACACTTCTTCAGGAAGTAAGGAATTCAGCGAAGACTCGGACCTGAATTGCGATAATTCTGTAAACATGATTGACATAATGTTAATTGCAAAGCATTTTAATAAGTCAAAGAAAGATTACCTGGATACATTGTCTATGAC
>JAEZNF010000271.1 GCA_023441845.1 Bacillota bacterium
GAATCTTGATACTCCTATTGATTACGACAGCCTTTTAGCTATTGGTTCTATGATGGGCTCCGGCGGGATGATTGTTATGGATGAGGACGATAATATGGTTAATATAGCGAAGTTTTATCTGGAATTCACAATGGACGAAGCCTGCGGAAAGTGTGCCACAGGACGCGTAGGTACCAAGCGGCTGTTTGAAATGCTGCACAAAATTTCTAACGGTAAGGCTGTGATGGCAGATCTCGATGCGTTGAAGCAACTGGCGTATCTGGTAAAGGACAGTTCTTTGTGCGGGCTGTGCCAGACAGCTCCTAATCCTGTCATCAGCACAATGAAGCATTTTTGGCATGAATATGTGGCCCTTGTAAAGGATGTGGACCATCCGCGGGGAGAAGGAAAATATGTACCCAGAAATAAAATCGGAATAAAAACCTGAATATTAAACAGTGAATAAAAATTGGTTTAAAGGTAAACAACTTTAAACCTTAAAATAACCTGTGCGAAAAATAGTGATGTCCTAACGCTTTTTGGTTACTTAAAAAATTCAATTTTAAGGTTGTTTATCTGTATAATTATGCAGCCGCAATTTTTTTTAAGAAGGTGTAACCGTTGAAACGCTACGGAGACAAAAGCAGAAATGGATTTTACCTAGGGAGGAAATCTGATGCTAAGCAATAATGATATCAATGATAATAATAAAATGATAAGTGTTTGTATTAATGACAGGGAACTTACGGTTCGTGAAGGAATTACCATTCTGGAGGCTGCCCATAAGGCCGGCTTCAGGATACCTACACTGTGCCATTTGGACTTGCATGACTTTCAAATGTACAATAAAACAGCATCTTGCAGGGTTTGCATGGTTGAACTTGTAGATGCCCGAAATAACCGCAACAAGCTTGTACCTGCCTGTGTAACAAAGGTACAGGAAGGTATGGCAATACGTACAGATACTTTACGTGCGATCACAGCGAGGCGCGGAGCAGTTGAACTTCTTTTGTCAAACCATCCCAATGAGTGTTTTACATGTCCTAAGAATTTGGAGTGTGAGCTTCAAGCCTTGGCTGAAGAGCTGAATGTAAGAAAAATCCGGTGGGAAGGGGAGCGGATGGATTATCCCAAGGATATGTCCAGTGACGCCATAGTAAAGGATGCAAATAAATGTATATACTGCCGCCGCTGTGAAACAGGGTGCAACGAGGTTCAAACCTGTGGTATACTGTCGGGAATCGGGCGCGGTTTTCATGCTTTTGTGGGTCCTTTTGCAAACATACCGATGGTGGAGTCATCCTGTACATACTGCGGGCAATGTGTGCAGGTATGTCCGACAGCTGCACTTACAGAGGCGTATCATACCGACAAGGTTTGGGAGGCATTAAACGATCCCGACAAGCATGTGCTGGTACAAACAGCCCCGGCAGTCCGCGTTGCGCTGGGAGAGCTTTTTGGAATGGAAGCCGGAACAATTGTGACCGGAAAAATGGTAACTGCCCTGAAAAGGATGGGGTTTGACGGAGTCTTTGATACGGATTTCGGTGCAGATCTTACTGTAATGGAAGAGGCTTCAGAGCTTATTTACCGCCTCAAAAATAAAAAGACACTACCTATTCTTACAAATTGCTGTCCTGCCTGGATCAAGTTTATTGAACACCAGTTTCCTGAGCTTATACATGTTCCGTCTACCTGTAAATCCCCGCATATCATGTTTGGTGCTATAGCCAAGACCTACTATGCAGAGAAGAACGGATTGGACCCGGATAACATCGTGGTTATATCGGTAATGCCATGTATTGCCAAAAAGGCGGAAGCAAAACGCCCTGAGCTTACAAAAGATGAGCATAACGATGTGGATATAGTTATAACTACCCGTGAACTGGGAGCTATGATCAGGGAAGCCGGTATAGAGTTTGACAGGTTGCCTGACAGTGAGTTTGACAGGCCGCTTGGAGAGACAACAGGAGCTTCGGTTATTTTCGGTACGGCCGGAGGTGTAATAGAAGCAGTAATGCGTACCGCTCATGAATGGATGACAGGCCAGCCGCTTGAGAAGGTGGATTTTGAAGAATTAAGGGGACTGGAAAGTGTTCATAGGGCTACTGTAAAGGTTGGTGACCAGGAACTTAAAATAGGAATAGCCAGCGGGCTTGGGAATGCACGCGAAATCCTGGAGGATATAAGGGACGGCAAAAATCAGTATCACGCTATTGAAATTATGGCATGCCCCGGAGGCTGTATTGCCGGAGGAGGGCAACCCTATCATCATGGAAATTCCGAGATTGTTAAAAAACGCAGAGAGGCCATCTATGAAGAGGATAGAAGAAAAAAGGTCAGAAAATCCCATGAAAATATGGAAATACTTGAGCTTTATAAAAGTTATCTGGGTGAGCCGTTTGGAGAAACGGCACATGAACTTCTCCACACGCATTTTGAGGAGAGGGAAAGAATTTAGGCACAGTTAAAATATAACTTCCACTACAATTGTACTGTACCCTTTTAGGAATGGCACCAAGGGCCAAATTAGAAAGTGGAGTAATATTTTTAGTGCCCCTTGGTTGGGGCAGTTCATTACTGCCTCTTTACAATACATTTCTCCAGTTGCGGTTAAACCTGTATAATTTTGAGGGCCTGTGACCGGCATCCTTTGTAAATTGATCCGTTTCAATAACCATGTCTGCAATTTTTCTTCTAAATGCTGCGGCAAGAAGCTCCTTGCCCAGTATAACCTCATAAACCTGCTGCAGCTCGGATAATGTGAAAAGCTCAGGCATTAGATTAAATGCTATATCTGTGTATTCAATTTTATTCTTAAGTCTCTCAATACCATATTCAATCATTTTAGCATGATCAAACGAAATACCGTTAGAATCAACAACTTCTCTTGAAACTTTAGTTGCCTTACCTTCAACCTCTTCAATTACTTTTACAGAGGCAGACAAATTTACGGTTTCATTTTGGAGTATGATAGAATACAGCCTTTTAGCGGTGTATCCGTTTTCAGAGATTGTTTTCTTTTCCTGTGATAAATCGCATTTAACATTAAACCATTTAGCATCAGCTGCATCATCTCCAGCAATAATTTTAAGACTGGTACTATCGGTAAGTGCCATGTACGAACAGCTTATAACTCTTGTTCTAGGATCCCTTCCGACATCTCCCCAGGTATATAATTGCTCCATATAGACATTGTCAATATTGGTTTCAGTCTTAAGTTCACGCTGGGCAGCGTCTTCTAAACTTTCCTTAACGGATACAAAACCTCCCGGAAGTGCCCACTGCCACATATAGGGGTGATCCCCTCTCTTTACCATAAGAATCTTCAATGCTTTTTCCGGGAGTTTCCTGTAATTTTCTTCCTTTTGGTTAACTACGGTAAAAATCAGCATATCTACAGTTACTGACGGCCTTTCAAATTTACTTGCATCATATACATTTAGAAACTCTTCTTCGGTTTGCCCCTGTTTATTTCGTAATATATCAGTTTTCATATTTTCACCTGTTCAATAAAAGAATATCGTTATTAATAGTTAGTTATTAACTATCGAATAATAACATTTTAGAAGAGTTTATTAACCATGTCAATATCAAGTAGTGGATTCTAAAGCTTCTTAACCAAAGAAAAAGTGGAATTCAAGTCCTTACTTTTAGTTCTTTAACCTTTTTATCAGGATGTCGCAGTAACAACAAAATTCCATATAATGTAACGAATATAATACATTATACATTAAAAGGCATATTATATCAAATAGCCGTTGAAAAGTTTGGTAGCCTATGTTACACTGATAAATATAGACTAGTGCTTTCAAACATAATTCTTTTCAGGAAAATGAATTATTAGAAATGCACTTCACATTTATTTGCACCTTAACAAAATGAATTTCTGGAAATTTATTTCGTTAAGCGGCACTGGTTTATTAAGATAAGTGTTAATATAGGGGTCTTGTTAATTTTTATGGATCAAATTAAATTTAGCTTTCCAAAAGGAAAAAAGAGAAGTATTAAACGTTTTTGTAAAATATTGTCCACGGCATCTTACCACCCTGAAAAATCATTGAGCAATGAGGACATAATAAGCATTTATGGCCTACCGTTTAGAAGTACTGCTATTATTAAGTCAATTGGTGTAGAAAAAAGGCATATAGCTGAAGATAGCATGGCAGATAGTGATCTTCTTAATATCTCAGCTTCCGATTGTCTGGGAAAATACGGATTGGCCCCTGATAATCTTTCAAGAATAATTGTTAACAAGTATTATGGAGATAACCTTTTACCGATGACAGCCAGCAAGTTGCAGGCAAAGCTGGGTTGCAGTACAGCTGTTCATGCTTTTGATATTGATGGAGGGGTGACATCATTTTTGCATTCGTTTGATGCAGCATCAAGGTTTATAAACACCGGTGATGATTTTATTCTTGTCGCATCCGGTGGAATTAATTACAGACTTATTAGTAAAACTGATCCGCGTACTGCATTTTTATTTGGTGATGCATCTGCGGCTATGCTTTTTGGATGTTGTGAAGAACAACATATCTTATCAAGCTACTTTTATTCTAATTATGAATACTATGATCTGGCAACATCAATAAGCCCGTTGACTGTAGTAGATATGGGTGTACGTCCGCTTAACAATGATAACTCTCAGCTGTTATTCGATACATATCGTATGGATAGCTGGAAAATAGCTGAAGGTTTTTACAGACAGGCTGTTAAGGCTGTTTCAGATAATCTTTTAGATGAGAGTGGGTTAACTATGGATGATATTGATCTGGTTTTAGTAACAGAAAATAATCGCAGAATATGGGAGCTTTCACTAGAGACTTTGGGTATAAGCGAAGAAAAAAGTCTTTCTCTTCTTAGAAGCTGTGGAAATACCATGTCCTCAATGCTTCCGACTTTATTGGATTACGGGTTTAAAACAGAGAAAATACAGACAGGAATGATAATTATGCTTATCTCACACGGAGAGGGAATGAGTGGGGGAGGGCTAATTTATAAAGTATAATTAATTTTTATTGGAGGTAAGAGATGAATTATAGTGAGGTATACGAAAAGACCAAAGAAATAATTGTTGATTATTTGCGTGTAGACGAAAAGGAAATAGTGCCGGAGACAAATCTGGTTGATGAGTTATGTGCAGATTCTATTGCGCTTGTCGAATTGGGGTTCAGATTTTCGGAAACTTTTGGGGTTCCTATGATTGAGGGTAACCCTGATTTATTTGTCATGAAAAACCTGGTTGATTTTATCAGCAAGAATATGAAATAGTAGTTAAGGCAAACTTTTTGGAGGACTAATGAGTAACAATATTAAATTTCCGGAAATAAGGCCTTTGGA
>JAEZNF010000273.1 GCA_023441845.1 Bacillota bacterium
GCATGCTAAGTATTAAGCATGCATATGTAATAAACTGTAAAAACGCAATAAATTTCTGGGGGGAATTCGAAATCTTGTACGCCTAGATAATGCAGCATTGCAGGGCTTAGGAGTTTTCGAAAGTACTCAGCTGATAGAAAGGGGGCACTTTAACATGGTTTAAAAATTAGTAAACAAAATTTTTTATTTGGTTGTAAAATGCTGTAAAAGATTTCATTATTAATTATAGAGATTATTTGGACAAACATTAGTTGAAAAAATAAAATACTTTACCCCGGGGTAATCTGTAGTTTAATTACCTGCATGTGAAGCATCAAAATACAAAAGAGATATTCAATAAACAAAGGTTTGAAGTTGGATTTATGAAGTGCTCTTATCAACATTTAACAATGATATGGGGGGATATTGATGCTTTTAAATGATGAGATTGCTGAGTCAAGAATCGAGAATTACAGAATGCTTTTAAAAAGGGCAGCTTGGAGGATGCAGTATAAAATCCGCACACAGAACGACAAGGAATGTAAGTCCTTTATGGATTATCTGGCACATAACAACAGTTTTGAAACGGAGGTTTTGTCTGATATTTATGTAAATGATCTTTTAAAAAGGATACCATCGGAAAAATGCAGATATATTGTGCAAAGAACGGTTATTGAAGAAATGACTGAAAAAGAGGTTGCATATGAATTGAATATTACTCAACAGGCGGTGAGCAAATGGAAAAAGAAGGGATTGGAAATGTTGAGGCAAAACATCAAACTTTTATGTTGACGGTGAAAAAAGCAAAATGCGGAGATAAGAAGTCGATGGAGGATGTTATTGAGTACTTTTCAGACGATATTAAATACTTATCACGGTTTATAATGCTTCCGAGGGAAGATGCGGTTCAGGAATTGAAACTTGAACTTCTAAATATTATTTTCAATGAGTTGTGATGATACTTAAAAGGGGGTGATATGAGCAATGAAAACAAAAAATAACAACAGGAGGGGTATCTGAAAGTGATTATTCGGACAATAAACGGTCTTACAGATGAAGTAGTCAGCAAGATGGTAGAAACCTCAAGTACGCAAAACTTATCAATATGGGCTATGGTGGTGGTATTGTCATTTGTCTTAAGCGCTATGGTTGTTATAATTAAGGTTTTTATGAGTTCGACTATGAAATCCAATGAGGGATTAAAAATGGTACTTGAGCAAAGTGCAGAGCAGCTGCATATTTTCAGGGAATCTATAGATAAGATTTCCGAAAACTTCAGAACGCTTTCTGAAAATATTTCAAGGCTGCAGGTCCTTAAGTTGGGCGAAGATGATAAGTTTGACAGCATGACAAATAATTTTAACACCCTAAAGCAAGATGTTTTAAAAGCAAATTCAAATATCTGCAAATCCATTATGGAACAGGAAAAAGGTATGCGGGAATTTCTTTTGTCCGGCGAAAAAAATCTCGATAAATTGAGGGGATATATGCTGGAAATGAGGTCGGCTTGCGGTGTTTCTTCGGAAAAGAGAAAGAGGCTGGGTGATATTTTGGTTGAGGATGGTGTATGCACCCGCGAACAGGTTAATCAGGCGGCCAAAAAGCAAAACATTTTAGAATTGAACGAAGAAAAAAGCAATTAAAAACATTAAATTGGAAAACAGGAGGTCATAAAAATGGAACAAATTCTTACTCCCGAAACAATCAGTACTGTAATGTCATTGTGTGTAATACCCATTCTGGGTATTGTAGCGAAGTTTATCATTATGTTTCTTAAAAGCAAAACAACAGAGCTTGAACAAAAAATCAGTAACGAAGAACTTTTAAAATACATTAAATTGGCTGAGGATGCTGTAGAGACAGCAGTAGTCTCGGTAAATCAGACCTTTGTCGACAACATGAAGAAGGAGGGGGCTTTTGATCTTGAAAGTGCGGGCAGATCATTTGATTTGGCTAAACATAAGGCAATTACAATTATGGGAACTACCGTTAAAAAAGCTTTAACCGGCGTATACAGCGATCTTGACGGATGGCTTGACAGTAAAATTGAGTTCTATGTAAGGCAAAATAAACGTTTTAGCGGGTCAAAGCCGTAATATATGCAGACAGAAGGGAGTATTAACATGAAGTTTATCATAATGAATACTCAACAGCTTATCGGTTATGTTAAAAGTTTTTCGTGGTCCAGAAGTATAAAACAGCTTCATGTTCATCATACATGGAAACCGGATCATGGAGACTACAACGGTACAAATGGAATAGCATTGCAGACTGCCATGCAATCTTATCATGTAAAGGTAAACGGCTGGAATGATATTGCACAGCACCTTACATTATTGCCTGACGGTCAATGGGTGACAGGAAGGGACTTCAACTGTGACCCGGCATCAATTCTGGGCTGGAATAAAAATGCCTTTTGTATTGAAATGCTTGGGAACTTTGATACAGGCTGCAATATATTTACAGGCAGGCAAGCAGAAGCAATGTTCGAATTCTGTGCTTTTTTTGTTTCCCGGATGAAACTGGACGCCGATACGGATGTCAAATTTCACAGGGATAACCCGGATGCGGGGAAAACATGTCCGGGCAGTGGGATTGAAAAGGGGTGGTTTATAAAGACTTTGAAACAAAAGATAGATATACTTGCAAGCAAGTCCAGCGAGGATAACTGGAAGTTCAAAGCTTTAGACGAGCTCACAGAAGCAGGGCTTTTGAATGAACCCCTCATGTGGAAGCGGAAGATAAATGAGCCTATGCCTGTTTGGGCCGTTCTGACGGTAATAAATAATGCTTATAACAGGCTTTCAGGGAAGTAAACATATTATTTTATAATATGAGTATTTAGAAAAATTATTTTAAATTACTGGAGGGAATATACAATGAAACATTCAAAAACTCTTTCAGGAGTGGTAAATGAATGTGGCAGCAGGATACACCTATGGATATTCTGTTGTCTATTATTACTGATTGTTTCTTTTACGGCAGCAGTGGGTGTATATGCTGCAGGCGAACCTCAAGGGTCGTTATTCGCGGTCTCACCAACTGAGCAGCAAATGTTACTGTCGCAGCAATCAGCGGCTATGATGGGTGGAAAAGGGTTTATGCCTACGTATACGGTAATCGCAAAAGACCCGTCAGGAAAACCTCTTGCCGGCATACCGGTCACTTTTGAGATTTCAAGGAATGACATGGTTACTGCTCTGATGCGTGGATTAGGCAGCAGGACGGTTACTGTAACAACCGATGCAAACGGTTTTGCATCAGCGGCGAATACGTATCAGGGATACGTAGGAGAAGGGTACCAGGTATATTCCAGGTACTCGGGAATAAGTCAAACCTTGCAGCTTACTGCAAGTGCCCCGGGGCTTACTACGGTTACATTCAATATCGAGGTTGGAACAGCGGGATCAAGTATGGTTGATACTACATCTCCCGATATAAAGATAAGCGCAAAGGATGATACGGGAGCAAACTATGTTGCAGGTACATACACAAGCCGTCCCATTACGGTGCATTTTGTTGCGGCAGATACACTGTCGGCAGTAAAGCCGCCCAATACTCAGGATATTGTGCTTAACAATGAAGGGCTGAATCAAACTGCAAGCTGGACAGCTTCGGATGTGTTGAATAACGGGCATACTGTTACTTTCGGCCCTATAAACATAGACAGGAATCCGCCCGCTTCATCTGCCGTAAAGACAGATCCGGTATATGAAAACTGGAATACCGGTGCTGTTTCAATTAGTATTAATGCTGCCGACAGTGTTTCCGGAGTTGCTTCGGTATACTACAAGCTGGGCGGCAATGCTCCTTTAAAGACAGACGGAAGCAGCGTGACGGCGGTGGTTGAAGCGGAAGGAATTACAGAGGTAAGCTACTGGGCTGTAGATAAAGCAGGAAACACTGAAACTGCAAAAACAATTACGGTTAAGGTAGACAAAAGCGGACCAGTTGTTACAGCAAGTTTAAGTCCCCAGGAAAATGCAAACGGGTGGAACGACTCCGATTTAACGGCAAGTATTTCGGCGGTTGATTCAAACT
>JAEZNF010000389.1 GCA_023441845.1 Bacillota bacterium
ACCCACCGGTTTGGCTTGAATCCTGCTGCTGCCATAGCGGCTATAATCGGCAGGATACCGTATGTATCCAGTGGAATGAATACAGCTGTTAAAACAAGTACTGCTATGAGTACCATTTCCTTAACAATGCCGCTTCTGCCACTTTTGAACCTTCCCTTTAATACCCTGTACAAAAGTAACGCAATAAGAAAACCCGCCGTTATTTGAGCAATATTAAATATAAAATCCTTTCCGGCATCTGACAGTACATCAAAAATAACAATCCCCCCTTTCTCCTATTTTCTTATCCTCTTATCTTAAAACAAGCTTTATAAACCATGGCCTTTTAATATCTATGGCTTCAAAATTGCACAGCTCATGGCAGCAAAAACACCTTATGCACTTATTAAGATCTAAAACCGGCTTCCCCTCCTTCATTTCAATTGCCTTAGGCGGACAGCTTGCCGCACACACACCGCACCCCTTGCAAACATCACATTTGAAGTGCGGCCTTGGCTTTATAATTTTTTCAAGCCTTTTTACCAGAAACTTCGGCAGAAAAACATCGTAATAGTTGAAAGCAACCTTTACCGTAGGTTTCTTGAAGTCCTTTACATATACGCTCTCAAGCTTTTCACCCACCACCTCAATATCCTTTACATCGCCGCTGGTAAGCCCTCTCTCGGCAGACTTGACAATTGTTGGTATCTGCGTGGGCTTCAATCCTATAATATCTGAGGCAACAACATCTATATCATAGGGATTGGTGCCTGCTATTATTAGCCCTACCTTTTTTGGGTTTCCCGCTGTAGGCCCATATCCCTCCATGCCGATTACCGCATCCATAACCGTCAGCACCGGCTTTGCAAAGCTGCATATATCAATAAGAAGGTCGGCAAATACATTGGTATCTTCAAACCTCAGGTGATACTCGGCTTTGTAGCTTCCCGGTATAATTCCGAAAAGGTTCTTGACAGCGCCGCTGTATACAGTCATCATGTGTGTCTTGATTTTTGGTATGTTTATGATTTTATCGACCTCAAGTACAGGCTTGATTGTCTTGATGGTTTTCATTATTTTCCCATCAGCATACGGTACATCTATCATCTCTGTGTTGTAATTCAATTCTGCACCGCTTTTATCGGCAGCCTCCTTCATTCCGCACGTTTCATAAACCGATTCAAGGACTTTCCTGTTATAGAAATGATAACCTCCCGGACTGTCACCTATTATGGGCTTCCCGCCTGCTTCCATAACAAGTTCGGCCATAGCCTGGACTATGGACGGATGTGTAGTAGTAACCTTTTCCGGCTTTCTTTTCATCAGAAGGTTAACCTTTAGAAGGACTTTTTCGCCCGGCTTTACAAAGGAAGATATGCCTCCGAGATTGTTAAGAGACTGTCTTATAGCATTTTTAACCTTCAATATTTCATATGTCTCACACTTTACAATTGATACCTTATCCATTTTAAACTCCCTGTCTTCTTTATAATTCACCGAAACTTAACGCTTTTTAAGTCATATGATAAAGTCGCAAACCAGCCCTGTCAGTATCGCAAAAAGCATTATAAATGCAATATACAGAATGAAATTCCTGACACCTAAAACTGCCTTTAATGCACTCAGGTTGTTGAGCTTGGTAGCGGGCCCCGTTATCATGAAAGCAATTGCCGACCCATAGCTCATTCCGGCATTTATACATGCCTTTAAAAGCGGAATGCTGCCGCCTCCGCAGAAATAAACAGGAACACCCAAAGATGCCGACAAAAGCACTCCCAACCCCCTATTACCGCTGAAGGCAGCTTTTAATATTTCCTTTGGAAAATACTTATCAACCAACGCTGTCAACAGTATTCCTGCAAGAAAGTATGGAGTAACTTTTACTATTGTTGCATTTAGCTCTTTAGAAAACCTTTTAAGTACCGTCATCTCCTCTCTGCATTTCTTTTTTATTTCAAATGAAGAGAAATCAAAGAAACTGCCTTCCCTGAAAAAGCACCTTACAAGCAAACCTGCCGAGATTCCGGCTAAAACACTTACAATCAGCCTTGCAAGCGCTAATGGCATACCCAGTGCAAAACCGGCTACAAAAAGACTGGGGTTTATCAATACCGAACTTACCATAAAGGAAACCAGCACATAATGAGGCATCCCCTTTTTACTCAAGGTCGCCATTATAGGAATGGTACCGTACATGCAGATCGGAGATGCTGCCCCTATTAAAGAAGCGAATAAAATTAACGGCAATCCTTTTCCCCTGTCACTCATATTGGACGCCGCCGACCCGATTTTTCCGCCTAAAAATACCGATATCAGAACACCTGCAAGTATCCCGGATATCCAATATATAAACATTATCCTGAATTGATACAAAACCAGATTTAAAATTTCATTAATTTCCGTTAACAAGTACATTTTAAGGCTCCTTAAGTTTAATCTCCTTAATTACATTTTAAAGAAATGTTTCAATGTAGATAAGTAGCCTTTTTTCGGTAAAAGGGTGTCTTTTTTTTGGTAATTATGTTTTTTCATATATAAAAACAAAATTAAATTCAGAAAGTTTTGGCCGTTGTTAAAAATAACGAACTCTATACCTTAATTTATTCTGCGTCCGAAAAATTCGATAGTAGGGATTTTGCAGGCCGAAGTGTCAAGCAGTACCACTGTTGTATCCAAATACAATGCTGAGGGACTGAGGAACAGTAAGAGCGTGAATGGCGCAGCTGCAACCAGATACTTCTATGAATACCAGCAGATGGCCTTTGAGTATGAT
>JAEZNF010000448.1 GCA_023441845.1 Bacillota bacterium
CATCCTGGGCTGATCACTTATCTTACATTATTACATTGTTTTCTATAAATCATTATTCTAGGTATTAACAAAATGTTGCTCCCAAATTTTACAAAGTCTTTTCGAAAACGTTGCGTTGCTTTTTCATGTTTTTTTTGTCGTTTTCTGCGTTTTTATAATAAAGTGTTTCATTTTTGATTATTCTGTTGTATATTATACATGAGTAATTATTAACTAGTTACTCCCCTATGTCCCGTTGCATTCTCCCTTCTCAAATTAGGATGCACGGGTATTTTTTTTTACCTTTTTCACCCGGAAACCAATGCCAATAGAATAGGACTATAATGCGTCACTGAACGTGATAAACCTGTGCCCAAGAAAATTTACCCCCAAATAAAAGCCCGTAGCTATAATATAAGCCCACCTTTTACTTAAATGGAATTTTTCTTTTAGTAAGACGAGAAGAGCATTTTGCAACAAGAAGCAGGGTATAAAAACCATGAGGAACTTAAAAGCTTCTCCTGCAACTGCCCCTCTGCTGCTGAATGTCCAAATCTTATTTAAAGTAAAGCTAATAACAGCACCAATGGCATAACTTGTAAAGTTCGACAAAATATAATTAACTTTCGCTTTGACCGCCATCAGTTCATATATTATATACGAAACAGCTGTGTTTACCAGTCCAACCAGTCCGAATCGGACGAATTGTTCAAATAATACCAATAAGTTTATTTCTTTTAACATGTTTGAACCTCTTTTATGTAAGTATAAGAATCATTGTGTCTTTTTGGATAAGAATAGTATACTATATTTCTTAAGGATATTACATTGTAATAAAATATTTATTTAGAATTAAATATAGAACATCGTAATTTCAGGCCTTGATAGAAATCTTAACGGGAACAATACATTCCCAAGTCCTCTGCTTATATAGAGGTTTATACCTCTGATATTATAGAGGCCGCGTCTTATTCCCATTTTACATAGCCTTTCATGTCGCAGAACCTTAAATTCCAGGTTGAACGGAAGCCATATCTGCCCGCCGTGAAAATGACCGCAAAATAAATAGTCCACTTTTCCTTCAGGTATTTCCAAAACAACATCCGGGTTATGAGAAAAAGCTATATTTTTCGAAGCATCCTTACAGCAATTGTTTAATGCCTTTTTAACATCAGCACCTCCCCGCCTGTAATCAGCTATACCTATCAAATTGTACTTCCTGGAATCTTTTACAAAGCACTCGGAATCATTATGTAAAACAGATATACCCCTATTTGATATATCCTTAATGTACTTTTCCAGCCCACCGCTTCCATCATTTAAAAATGCCTCATAATCGTGATTTCCCATGCAAAGATATATTTTTTTATTTTTATCCTGAATAATATCCAGGAAGTCGTAGAACTTTGGCAATTGACTAGCTCTGGAGATATAATCTCCAGTCATAACTATAAAATCCGGCCTTTCTCTATCAATAATCCTTTTTACCTTTTTAGGAGAGACCCTTAAAAGATTGATATGAATGTCGGACAACAGCATTGCTTTTAATGAATTTGAATTATTGCAAAAAACAACTTTTTTTAATTCAACAAATCCTGCCTCAAAAAGCATATAGGCCAAAGCAATAATGGCTAAAGCCAGAACCAAATACAGATATATCATGGAACTTCCCTCTTCTTTAAAAATAATAATGTACAATAATCATATATATTGAACACGATAATGATTTTACATCGCGCTTCAATTTCCTTAATACAATATCACAAAAAATAAATTTTTCAATATAAAATCATTCTCGTGATTTATATAGATTATAATATATCGGCTCACTGAAAAACTATCAATTTTCTTATAAAAATAAATTGTATCATATTGTTATTCATTCGGAAAGCATAACAATATGATACTTAGAAAATTCCACCTGTGGATTTTATGTTAACTTAAGATATATAATTTATATAGGGAGGTGTTTGAACATGTTTCAACATGATTATGAATTAATGCCTAGAACCTACTCAATAAAAGGTTACAAAAGGCGTGAATCATTAAACTTCAAAAAAACGTTTAAGTACTTGCTCTATACCTTAATTGTAACTTCAGTATTATTTATTTCAATTCTTTCAGCAGTTCATTACATTTAATTATTTATTTTTTACATATTATCCTTATTTTGCCTTTTGTATTAATATGAACTTTATATTGACAAAAACCAATAACCGCATTAAAATAATAATGCTTGATTTTTATTATTTTATGCGGACATGGCGGAATTGGCAGACGCGCTGGATTTAGGTTCCAGTGGTTAGTAGCCGTGCAGGTTCAACTCCTGTTGTCCGCACCAAGGGTTCGAGAGTTTAAACTCTCGAACCCTTTTGATTTACTTCTAACGCACTTCTAACGCCTTAAAAATCTTCTGACCGGAAGCACTCAATAATTAGCGGTTATTTGGAAGTTTCCTGTTTTGTGTCCATTTTGAAATATTAATTGGTTATGACCTCCTACTTAGGTGCTCCAGGACCAATAAAAAAGGATTCATGAACATGAACCCGTAATATTAATCGAAATATAAAGTTTACTACTATACGTAAACTTCCTTAAAAAACATGGTATAAGGAAATATTATCTAGGACCTATTTCCTCTCAATATTGAAAGAGTTATAAACAGAACCCTTAATGGCAACCTGGCAGTCATAGCTAAAAGCGTTAGACCCACGGCTTTGCGTCATCATCTTTCGATAACTTTGCCCTGTTCAATAAGTCTCTATTTATATCTCCTTATACCGAGTAGAAATAGGAGGTTTACGTACAATTATATTATAGCATTTGAGCCCTACTATGTACACGTCGATAATTTCTTTTTAAGTCAAAAATCTATCGAAAAAACTCGGTTATTTAACTTTGTATATTCAGTGCTTATATTTTTATTTGTTCTCTCGTGTTATCTACTATAAATATTTTATGTAAACCTGTTGACTGGTAACAATCATCCACCTTTTGCATTTATATAGTGTTTGTGGCAATTGAAGAACGAAAAAACGCTACTATGCAACAGGGGAGATTCGTTCCATACTAGCGTTTTATTTGGACGGATATTTTATGATATGAATTACTTCAATCATTTTGTAGTTATTATTATTCTACAAAATATTCTGAAATCCTTCAAAAGAATTCAAATTTTTTATATTTAATTTTTTTATGGCTTTACTGATTCCAAGCAATATATTATTCTTAAAGATAAGCAAAAATATTGTAAATTAAATTTTTTGTTATAAAATTAGATTATTGATTAATAATAAAAGAGAGTGGTGATTTTTTTTGAACAGAAAGTTTGTTAGAATAGTTGCTATCGTAACATTGCTTGCTTTTTTTGTAACTTCAGTTGTTTTAGTGGCATTATCATTTTTTGTCTATTAACATATTTAATCTTGACTGGAAGGTAGTGACTTTATGGGCAGAATTATAAGTTCTTATATATTTCCCCACCCGCCTCTTATAATACCTGAGGTTGGAAAGGGGCAGGAATCCGAAGCCTTGGATACTATAAATGCTTGTAAGAAAGCCGCTAAGGACATTAAGAACGATAAGCCATCAACAATAATAATTACTACGCCCCACGGGCCTTTTTTTGATGACTATATTTATATTCCAACAGATGATACCTTAAAAGGAAACATGGGTAGATTCGGCAGAAATGATGTATCTTTTCAATTTGAGAACGCTACCTGTTTGCTTGGGAAAATAATAAGCAGGGCAAGGGACGAGGGAATTTATTCCGGTGGCCTGGATGAAAGCATTATGGAACAATACAGAATATCCGGTGAGCTCGATCATGGTGCCCTTGTACCCTTATACTATGTAGCAAAAGAATATACCGACTTCAAGTTAATTAATATATCTGTTGCGAACCTGCCTTTAACAGAATTATACAGGTTCGGAATGTGTATTTTCGATGCCGTAAAGAGCTCCGATGAAAATGTTGTCTTGCTTGCCAGCGGAGATTTATCGCACAAGCTTTCTCATGAGGGTCCCTATGGCTTTAGCCCCAGGGGCAGAGAGTTTGATGATCTTTTTGTTAGCAGCTTAATCAATCTGGATGTTGAAAAGCTGCTCGATGCCGATGAAGGCTTATGTGAAAGCGCTGCGGAATGCGGCCTCAGATCTTTTGTCATTATGTTCGGCGCTCTTGACAGGTATGAACTGAAATCGGATGTATATTCATATGAAGGCCCCTTTGGTATAGGCTATTCGGTTGCCAGGTTTGCAGTTGGAAGTGAAAAAGAAACCGGTAATATTTTAAAGAATGTAGAGGATAAAAAACATTTAAAATTGAAGTTGGCACGTGATGCAGAAGATCCTTATGTTAACCTCGCCAGGATGACCCTTGAAACCTATATCAAAGATAAAAAAGTAATTAAGGTTCAGGAAAACATACCAACCGAATTGCTTGAAGAAAGAGCCGGTACTTTTGTTTCCATAAAGAAAGACGGTCAATTAAGAGGCTGCATAGGAACAATTTCACCTACAAAGGAAAATGTGGCTGAGGAAATTATACAAAATGCCATAAGCTCAGGAACCCGCGATCCCCGTTTTGATCCTGTCGACGAAGATGAGCTTGACAGTCTTGTATACAGTGTTGATGTGCTTAAAGACTCTGAGCCGATAAATTCTATTGAAGAACTGGATGTAGAAAAGTATGGTGTCATAGTCCGCCATGGAATGCGCTCGGGACTTCTGCTTCCGAATCTTGAAGGTATAGATACCCCAGAAGAACAGGTTTCTATCGCACTTCGTAAAGCAGGTATAAACCCTAATTCAAATTATAATATGGAAAGGTTTGAGGTAATCAGGCATAAATAAAATGGTTGATCATAAAAAGGCAAGCTTTTTTAGCAAAATTGAAGATAGCACGGTACACTGC
>JAEZNF010000471.1 GCA_023441845.1 Bacillota bacterium
CTGTAGTGTTGTTTTCTTTCAACTTAAAAAAACTCATAATCTTGTCCATTTGTTTTCTCCTCCAGGTCATAAGTGATATAAGGTCAATGTTGTGGTGCAAAATGTAATGTTAACAATATATTACCAG
Source organism: Bacillota bacterium (assembly GCA_023441845.1). Lineage (GTDB taxonomy): Bacteria > Bacillota > Clostridia > Acetivibrionales > DSM-2933 > JAEZNF01. The sequence continues at coordinate 128 of JAEZNF010000471.1, forward strand.
AACGTATTTGGTAAATCAATTATGTGCTTGTGTCAATATTGACAAATATAATTTTGTTAATATTAAATAATAAATAACATGCTCAATTTACCCATTAATTCGAAGTATAACCGACATGTAGAGAATTATGCCTTATAGCTATAAAAGTCGGAAAGTGGAGATTTTAATTGCTATAAAATCGGCGCAACATATATATAATGAATGCAAAATATGGTATACTTTTTTTAGGGGAAAAAAAGTATTGGGATGGTTGCAATGGGAAAGTATACAGAGATAATAAATGATAGAAACATTGTGAATAATTATATTCCGAAAAATAATCTTCCGGCTGAGTTAACCGAATTTATCGGGAGAAAAATCGAAATAGAAAAAATTAATAAATTGCTTAAAACAGCCAGACTTATCACTTTGTGGGGACCGGGCGGTATAGGTAAAAGCAGGCTGTCACTTAAGGTAGCTTCTATAAATATTAAAAGCTATAAGGATGGGGTTTATTACATTCCTCTAGATTCAATCACTCAGCCCGACCTTGTGGTTTCGTGTATTGCGAAGACACTTAACATTGTAGAAATACCGGGACAGGATATATTGGATTCTTTAAAAAGTGCCTTAAGGGATAAGAAAAGGCTTTTAATTCTTGATAATTTTGAACAGGTTATGGAAGCCGCATTAATTGTTTCGGAGCTCCTTTTGTCAGCTGCGGAGCTGTCTGTAATTGTTACAAGCCGGGAACCGTTAAGAATATCAGGGGAACATATATATAATGTTCCTCCATTGGACATTCCGGACTCAAGTAAAAGAACACCCATTGAAGAACTGAAAGAACAACCGTCCATCGCGTTGTTTTTGTCACGTGTCAAAGCAGTTGAACTGGATTTCGATTTAACCGAAAAAAATGCACAAGAAATTGAAGAACTGTGTGCAGATCTGGAAGGAATTCCACTGGCAATTGAACTTGCGGCAGCTTATATCGGACAGATTCCTGTGCGTGAAATGATAAAATTAAGCAGAAAAAAACTGGAATGGCTGAACGGTGGGCCAAGAGATTTACCAAAACGTCAGCAGACTTTAAGAAATACAATTGAATGGGGTTATAACCTTTTGGACGAGAATCAACAGAAGCTCTTTAAGAGGCTGGGAGTGTTTACCGGAAGGTTTGATTTTAAGGCAGTTAATGCGGTTGTAAATTTTGACCGTGCGCTTGGTGACAATGTATACGATGATTTGATATCCCTTGTGAATAAAAGTATTGTAAAGGCAGCGCCGGATATGGGCATAGGTGAAAAATATTATGATATGCTGGAGACTATCCGTGAATATGCAGTAGAGTTGTTTGAAAAAAGTGAAGAAAAAAAGCTTTTAGAGGATTTTCACTCAAGGTATTATCTGAACTATGTTGTAGAAGCTGAGAGTAACATAAATGGGCCAAGCCGCCAGATTTGGCTCAGCAGGCTTGAATATGCACATTCCAATTTGTTGTCTGCATTGGAGTATTTTCAATTAACATTAAGCAGTGAAAATGAATTAAGAATGGCCGGTATATTGGGTCACTTCTGGGAAGTGAGAGGATACTGGAATGAAGGTATTCACAGGCTGGATTCCATAATTAATAAATATAAAAATGTGACGGCCTCAAAAAATTTGGTTAAGGTATATAAATGCTATGGACGTTTGCTGGATTTGCAAGGTAAACATACTTACGGTATGGACATTTTACAGGAGGGCTTAAAAATTGCCATAGAAATTAAAGACCGTGAGGGAGAAGCCGGAATAATTTACAATTTGGCATTGGCAGAAGGCGTTAAAGAGGAAATTCTGTTTAAACAAAGCCTTGCCATATACCGTGAAATTGGAGATATGTCAGGTATAGCAGCCGTACTTCAGGAATTAAGCCAGGTATCGTTTTATTACGGTGATTTTAAGACAGCAGAATTGTATTCGGCCGAGAGTCTTGAAATATCAAACCGGCTTGCGGACAAGCTTGGGAGAGCAAGAGCACTTGGCAAGATGGGATTGGTAGCCAGAGGAAAAGGTGATTACGAATATGCAGGCAAATTATTTAATGAGTGTCTTAGCTGCTGCCAGGAGCTCGACGATAAAGAGGGCATTGCAAATGCACTGTTGAATCTGGCTGACTTGTCCAGATCGCGGGGAATGTATGAATTATCAAAGGATTATTACTTAAGAATACTGAACATCGGATATGAGCTTGGATACATATATATTATAACGCGGGCACTAAAAGATTTAGGTGAAATATACAGGTACAGGGGCAACTTTAAAAAGGCGAACGAATTATATAATGAGAGTTTATCCTTGCTGCTTGAAAACGGTGATTATCACGGTGAACTTCCATGGCTGTACCGCAATATGGCAGAGGTAGAAATGCAGCTTAAGAATTATTCGAAAGCCGAGGAGCTGTATATAAAAAGTTTGCAGCTTCGCAGGGAATATAAGCTGCATACTCTTATGTATGTTTTTTTGGTGTTTGAGGGGTTGGCTGCTATAGCATCGGAATTGGAGCAGCAGGAGAGGGCTGCACGCCTTTTCGGAGCGGCCGAAAGATTGCTTGAAATAACAGGAAGTCTTATTTCCAAATGTGACAGGATGGAGTATGAAAGCCGTTTGGCTCGATTTACTTACAAAACAGGCAATACAAACCTGGATAAATTTATAAGTGAAGGCAGACTGATGAGTCTTGAAAACTCACTTGATTATGCTATGGAAAAGAAAAGCAAAACTGAAAGCAATATGGCCAGTAAAATGATTAGTTATATACATGAAAATTATAACAAGGACATAAGTCTTGATAATATTTCGGAGTATTTCAATTTGTCTCAGGGATATGTAAGCACAATGTTCAAGTATTATACAGGTGAGAACTTTAAAGACTATTTGAATTACTACAGGGTCAAAAAGGCTAAAGAAATATTGGAAAGCGGCAACATGAAAATAAATGAGGTATCGGATATGGTAGGATGCAATCATATTAATACATTTATAAGAATATTTAAAAAGTATGAGGGCATTTCCCCCAGTCAGTATGTACAAAAACAGTAGTTAACTTTTTAGATAAAAAATGATAACGGAAAATGAAATAATGGTGACATAATATGAAAAAATGATGATGTATGTTGCTGTTAAAGTAATATAAAATTATAATTAGATGCCCTTATCTAAGGGAAGTTCGCTTTTTTCTTAATTAATATAGAAAAAAGAATTTTATTATTTTTTTTAGGAGTGTGATGTACAGTGGTAAAAAAGAAAAAAGTATTAGTGTTCGGTTTAATTCTATGCATTCTATCCTCCCTATTTTGTGTGCAGGGTAATGCAGCTACACCTGTAGTTCCAACAGTAGGTGCATTTGAATCGGGAGTTTACAGGAATTTATTCGCTGAAATGGGGAAATCCGAGCAAGAAATTGCCGAAAAGATTGAGAAAGAGTTTCAATCATTATTTCATGGTGACAATAACCATAAGATCATGTATGAAGTAGGTACCGATATGGCATATATTCTTGACGTCAATAATAATGACGTCCGTAGTGAAGGCCAGTCATACGGAATGATGGCGTGTGTCCAATTGGATAAGAAGACGGAGTTTGACAAGCTGTGGAAATGGGCAAAGACATATATGCAGCATACCAGCGCGGATTTAAAAGGATTTTTTGCTTGGCAATTACGTACGAACGGAACCATAATGGATAAAACACCTGCTTCCGACGGAGATGAATATTTCGCAATGGCACTTTTGTTTGCTGCAAAACGTTGGGGTAACGGTACCGGGATTTTCAACTATGAAGCCGAAGCTCATGCAATATTGGATGCAATGCTTCATCAGTCTGATGACGGACAAGGATACAACATGATAAATAAAAACTCAAACCAGGTTGTTTTCTGTCCTACTGCCGGTAACTATGATTTTACCGATCCTTCATACCATCTCCCTGGTTTCTATGAACTGTATGCTTTATGGGGACCTGAAAGAGACAGGGAAACATGGAAAAAAGTTGCTGCAACAAGCAGAGAATTTTTTAAGAAGACAACAAATTCAACAACAGGCTTGGGTCCGGATTATGCAACATTTGAAGGAGCCGGATACCATGCATCATTCAGTTCCGATGCTCATGAAGATTTCCGTTACGATGCTTGGCGTATAGCTCAAAATATTGCTTTTGACTATGCCTGGTTTGCAAAAGATGACTGGGCAAAAACCCATGCGGACAGGATACAGGATTTCTTTATGAAGCAGGGTCTTTCAAACTATGGAAACTGTTTTACTCTTTCAGGTACAAAAACAAGTAGTGACCATTCACCTGGACTTGTAGCCATGAATGCTGTTGCGAGTTTGGCAGCAACAAAATCACAAGCATATGATTTTGTAAATGAATTATGGAAGTTATCTGCACCAAGCGGGCAATACAGGTATTATGACGGATGTCTCTATATGTTCGGGCTGCTTCATTGCAGCGGTAATTACAAGATTTGGGGTGCAGAACAGGCTAGTCCTACTCCGACTGATGCTAAGCCTACTCCAACAAACCCCAAACCCACTTCAGCAAAGAAAACTGGAGATTTCAACCATGACGGTGTCATAAATATGGTCGATGTAATGCGTTTAGCAAATGCGTTCAATTCAGTTAAAGGTGACGCAAGATATGTGGAAGAATATGACCTTAACAATGACAATGCCATAAGTATGTCTGATGTTATGATACTTGCGGCAAAGTTTAATACAAAGGTACCTGTGGATCCAACAGATGAAGCAACACCTACGCCAACAAAAAAGGTATCCACACCTACACCTACAAAAGCACCTACACCTACTCCATCCAAGCTTGGTAAAGTTATTGCGCTGACATTTGATGATGGTCCAAGCAGCCAAACAACTTTAGTACTTGATAAACTTAAACAATACAATGCCAAGGCTACATTTATGCTTATCGGAAATAAAATCAGCTCAGCAGATTCAGTTATGAAAAGAATCGTAAGTGAGGGACATGAATGCGGAAACCATTCATGGAGTCACCCAAGTTCAGGTTTGAGTGGTATGTCATCTGATCAACTAAACTCGGAGATTAATCAAACTAATGCTGCTATCAAAAAGTATACGGGTTCGGACCCTAAGTTTTTCCGTGCACCGAATCTACAAGTAGGCGGGTCCATGACCTCGACTATAAGATTACCGTTTGTAGTGGGTGTTATAGCACAGGATTGGAATGGCGGGTCAGCAACAACAGCTGAGGCAAGAGCAAATATAGTAAAAAGTCAAGCTAGAGATGGTTCTATTGTATTGATGCATAGTGACCAACCAGGATATCATCCGACACCTGAAGCCTTAGATATAATAATTCCATATTTCCAACAGCAAGGCTACACTTTTGTTACCTTAAGTGAATTGTTTGCTGCTAAAGGAAAAACACCACAACCAGGTGTGTCGTAT
>JAEZNF010000481.1 GCA_023441845.1 Bacillota bacterium
CTTACCTAATAAAATTCCCATAATATCCCTCTTTTCTGTATAACTTTTTTCGTCAAGTATTGTAGTGATAAATTTTAATAGAAAACTATAAACATTTTAACTCGTATACAAAATAACTGCAACACTCTTTTTAAAGTATAGGTATAAAATATTTACGATAATAACGGTGGACATGGTCAGTTTCTCTGTAAAGTTTGTTCTTCTCGGTTTGAAAAAGAAAAGTCGTTTGATACTTATTTAACGCTTGCTGAATGATTAAGCCAATTCAGCATTACCTAATATTTAACTGAACCAGAAAGTTAGAGATGGTATTTAATATTTGGCGCAAAAGAAGCCTCTGTTCCGAATTCATCTTCGCTATTGAAGGTTGAAGCCTGGTAATTCTTTTGACCATAGAATCCTATAAATCGGTTCCCATGAAGGTATTTCATAAGAGTCAAGAGGGTTATTTTATGTTCATAGTAAACCAATTCCGGCGTGACGGAGAATTAGGCAAAAAGAATACCCACCTTCCCCTTTGATATATGCATCAACTACTTTTTTCTTAAATTCAAAACTATACTTTGCCAATAAAAACCGACATCCTAATCGTTAGATTTTAGGACTAACAATTGGGGTTCGGTACAGGTCGGCAGGGTGTTTTGTTATTCATCCTTATCGCCACCACGATGATACGGTGGTTTTTCTTTCCACTTTACACTACCATCTTTATAATAGTAGCGTTGATTTCCTGCTGGTACATCATTCGGTGTATACGAATTTTCTGATGATTCGGATGTATTCTCATCCATTGGGTAGTCGTCATAGGCTGAATCCCATGAATCTCTGCGTTCAGAATTTGAAGAATTATTGCCACTCTTCGATTTTTCAATTACTGCAACTGTGGTCGCTACAAGAAAACCAATTATCTTTGTTGCCGTGGGATGTTTTTCAGGAAATTCAATAATGTTTTTTCCTATAGTTCTAAATCCGCTTTTAATTATTTTACCAAATCCCTGTTTCTGTATATCCGCAACAGTATTATTTTTCGCCGATGCATTCACGCGTGGGGAACCGCGATTGATCTTTTGTTCTTCCTTCTTTTCCAGCTCTTTTACTGTTTCTTGGACTACTCTATTCGCAGTTTTATTTTCTATTTGTATATTTACTACCGGTTCAGCTAACTGAATTACCTCACAAGGTATAAACTTCCCATCACCAAAATCAGTTTTTTCTTTTGTAACAGGATTAAAATACCAGTTTGTTGGATTTCTCCAATTACCATCATGAGCCTCTAAATGTTCAGCTCTTGTAAGAAATTGAATATTTTCAGGCTCATCTTGATATTCTGGGTACATTTCTGCACTTTTCATATGTTGCCCTTGAAATACCACACCATCCTCATCATATGCTTTACCTTTATCAAGAATATCTTGCTGCTGTTGAATGGTCCATTTTCTTGTTCCTTTTCCTTCTTGAACATTTTCCTGTTCTCTATTCCATGCAGCAAGAATTGCCTTATTTGCTTCTGCTGTTCTTCTCGACATAGAATCAACCTCCTATGCCAAGCAAATCATACAGGTCATTCAAAAATGCCATGAAATCATCATAAATTTCGTCATATTCGATTCTTCCAGCTTCTTGATTATAGATGGCTATTTTCTCACCAGCTTTTTCACATAGAATAGGGTCGCCTGATGCCAATGCTCCAACAACAATATAATCGTCACTAGGTCTGTCATTGTTATCTACATCAATTACAGGCTTATGCTCAACACCATATAACTGAATACCTGCCGGCAAAAAAAACTCTCCACCATCAGAGAACAACAACCATTCTTTAAATTTTGCTGGCAAATTAACACTGTGCGCCTTTTCAAATTCAGATATCTTTTCTTTGGTTGTTTCTTCAAGGAAATTCATTTTTCCTTGTTCCTGAAACTTATCTACTATAGCTTTTAATTCTTCTGAAATCATATTATTTCTCCATTCTCATTATATAGACGCCGGTTTATGTAAAAATTCACCCGTTTTAACAAGCATACCCTTATAACACCATCTATAGTTTTTAAATTCAAAACCAAGTTCTAACACTTGATTTAGAAGATAACTTTCCCTATCTTCAGGTTTATTAAAATATATTCCTCCCGGTTTCTCACTTTTCTGAATACAATGAATTCTTAACAACTCTGAAATAACAATCCCTGTTATCTTACTAAGTAAAATCAGTATCTCAGCAGAATAGTTATTGCGAATACATTGATATATTTGCTCATTTATTTCATCTTCTGTCATTGTGTTAAAATAGAAATCTTTATTTAAGGATGTATTTTCCCAAGGCACTTGCTCACCATTTGTCAACTCAATAACATCATTTCTAACAGCCTTAAACATGTCTTCTATTTTAATATTTGGACTAATAATGTTAGGCAGCAGACATTTTGTATAATAACTATTACCATCTTCTGTGGAATCTGCCCTTGCCACTTCGTTCGGTGAAGTCGCAAATGCTATCAAGGTTCCGTTCCCAGCATTAACCTCTGTAAGTCCTGTACCTACTATATCTTTTGAAAAATTGACTGTAGACCTACAAGCATCCAAAATCATTATATTTGTCTTATTGGGGTTGGCAGTCATAAATTCTGTGATGGAATTTATCCCCACTAACTGTGTCTCCTTAAAAATTGATTTAGATGTCCTATATTCACAATCGATTGGTACAAAATAATTCTCTCCATCTATTTGAACACCGTGTCCTGAATAATACACAAGAACTGTAGAATATGATTTAGCTTCATCTATAAATCTTAAAATCAAATCAAACATATCAGAACGCTTTAGATCTAATCCAGAAATTACGTCAAAGTTCAAGTATTCAAATACCTCTTTAACATCTTGACAGTCTTTCTTACAGGCTGGAAGTTTATGCTGCTGAATATATTCAGCATTTGCCATAACTAAAGCAATACCTTTTTTAATCTTCATTTTTTAGTTCTCCAAATCTGCTAAGCATTAAATTAACAACATTTGCCCCATCTGTATCGTATTTATCAGCTAGTCTCCATGCTTCTCTCTGTAGCAAAGGAATAGCTTTATCAAACGAGAGGTTATTGATTTTTGGCATAAAATCTTTTAACTCCTTCATTATCTCATTCTCTATTTCACGCTTAGTCATTTGTATCCCTCCATCTTTTTTCAATATTATCTAATCCACTGCCCGAAAATGCCCTTAGTATCGAGTTGCCCGATTTATTGCAACTTTTGAAAATTGACTCAAAACCCGTGACATCTAGTCCACACACTCAATTTCTGTTATCTAATCCAAAGCCACAACCTTGCATATCTCATATTCTTGATATGTTCCCCCACAAAATAACCAAGGCTTTTCAGTAGTCAGGCTTCTTGTCCCAACTTCCGAAAAGCCCGGAAATATGCCATTTTCTGGCTCTTATTTATCTTTTTTAGACATCAAAACTACCGTCTCCACATGCCCTGTCCAAGGAAACATATCCACTCCAACCCCTTTTTCCATCCGATATCCCTTCTGAGTGAGGAACTTCATATCTCTACCCAAGGTTTCCGGATTACAGGAAAGATAAACCACTTTTTGGGGGTTCAGTTTGACTAAAGAAGTCAAAAATGCTTCGTCACTGCCGGTTCTAGGCGGATCCATCAGTACCACATCTACATGGGCATTTTGCTCTGCCATCTGTACCATAAACTGCCCGGCATCTTTTTCATAAAAAGATATATTTTTTACTCCATTTGCTTTCGCATTGATTTTAGCATCTTTCACAGCTGCAGT
>JAEZNF010000514.1 GCA_023441845.1 Bacillota bacterium
ATCATACGATTATTTGAGCAAGATAGACAATACGTATGTAAAGCTTTGGATAAATATTATGATAAGCTTCATCCAACAAAGGATATTGAGAAAGAGATACAAAAGAAGTTACATGAGGGAAAAAAGAATGCAGAAATTGCAAAGAAGAATAATCAGCCTCCTTTAGCTCCTGCAGTTATTGATGTTGAAAAGGTATCAAAGTTAGTAGAGAAGAAAGATTCTACCATTAGAGACCTAGAAAATGAGATCCAAATGCTTCGTGTACTTGCAACAACTGGAATAATTACAAACACATATGTTCATGAAATAAAAGATGTAACGCATAAATTAAATCTTAACATTGTTATGGCAAAAGAGGCAATTGAATATGATAATGATGTGCAATCAGCACTAGATTATATCAACAAAGCAAGTATAATGAGACAAGCATTTACATCATGGTTTAAAGTGACAATTGAATCAGTTAGGCGAGATAAGCGGTCTATGAGAAACACGAGCATCAATCTACTTGTATCAAAATTGATTGATTCATGGAAAGAATCGTTAAGCCCTAAAAAAGTTGAAATTATTGATTCCATTGATGAAGTGGTATTTAAATGTTTTCCTTATGAGATTGAAAGTATATTAAACAATCTTGTTGCCAATAGCGTAGCTGCATTTGATAAAAAGGTATCTGATAACAAAAAAATATTTATTAGCATATCAGAACAGGATACTGGAATAATAATAAAGTATTCAGACAATGGAATTGGATTATCACAATCATACAAGAAAAATCCTAGGTTAATCTTAGAACCCTTTGAAACCGATAAAGTGACAAATGGTGGGGAAGTAATTGGAACTGGTATGGGTATGTGGATAATAAATCGAATTGTTAGCGAGTATTATGGGTCAATAGATTTGTCAAAAAATATTTCTAGTGCAGAGGGATTTCACATTGATATTTTATTGAAAAATAGATTGCAGGAGGAAATTCAATGATTACAGTAGGCTTTATCGATGATGACAATACACTAATAAATGATTATCAGATAAGATTGAAAAGAAAAAACGTAAATTTGGTTTTTGCAGAGAATTGCAGCACAAAAGAGGATGTTCTTGAGTGGATACTTAGAAATGAAATTAAATGTATGCTTGTTGACTACAAGTTAACGCAGGCATATGGGTTTATGGGGACTGATTTGGTTGCATACTTAAATTCAGAAATACCAGATTTACCCTGTATTGTTTTAACGAATTATTGTGAAGAAGGTATAGGTGAGAACTTAGTTGTTGAAAATTTATTTATTGACAGAGACGTATTTGATGCAGAGATAGGTTCGAAAAAATTTGAGGACTTTATTGGTAAGTTAAATCAATCAGTTGCAGTTTTTGAGAATAGGTTATTAAAACATATTTATGAATTCCAGTCGCTTAAAATTAAAAGAGATTCAAAAGAAATATCTGCTATCGAAGAGGAGCGTTTTTTACACTTATTTAAAATTTTGAGAGCCTATAATGAAGTTGATGATATGCCAACAGAATTATTGACGACAAACGCTAGTAAGAAAATGAATGACATCTTGGCAGCATTAGACAAACTTATTGATAAAACAAAATAGGAGTAATATATGAGAATTCATGGCGAGGTTAAGGTTAAAAGACGTACTGATATATGTGGAGAAAATGATTATCATAAATATGAAGGCGCACTAAGTGAAGATTTTGGGCACATTTGTGGTTATTGTGGAAAGAGTGAACTAGTGACCAGCAAAGGGTTTGAAATCGATCATTTTGTACCAGTACGGATAGCAAGTGAAAGGGAATCAGATTACTCAAATTTAGTATATAGTTGTTTTACTTGCAATAGAAAGAAGTCAAAAAAGTGGCCAACCGAAGATAAAGATATAAATCATGATGGACAGGTTGGTTTTATTGATCCGGCGACAGATGAGTATGATAAACATCTAAGACGGACAGAAGAAGGAGATATTGTTGGCTTGACAAATGTTGGTATATATATGTGCAAAAAGGGTTTTAAGTTTTCGGTAAGACCAATAAAAGAAATCTGGACATGTAATAAAATATTAGAAAAGCAGGCTATCTTGGAAAAGCAGATTGTATCAATGACACCAGAAGAAATTAAAGAGTACATAATTATTAACCAGCAAATAAAGGAGTTATATAGTATTTTATTTAAAAGGAAGGAATAACTAACACTTGAATAAACATTTATAAATTATTTTAAGAAAAATTGATGAAGGCATGGTTTTGAAATAAAAAGGTATATCGAAAAAGTGCGAATCTTGAGAAGATCGTACTTAAATAAAGGGTGGTTTGCATAAAATTTAGATTTACTAAAGTATAAGTGTTACTTTAAATAAATATGCTATTTTTTCTTTTCATACTGTCTAACAAAATACAAGAGGAAAAATACTACACCAATTTTTGTAGCTGCTGCAATGGCTAAGAATAATAATATAATAAGTATCCATTTACCAATCTTAATCAGGTTTCTTAAGGTATTCTTTACTGAAAAAGAGTTCTTGTTTATATTATAAAGCCACAAAAGGCACCTGAAAGTTTGTGAAATTGAAAATGGCTGTATAAATAATTTTACCCAAAGCTTTAATCTTAGCCTTTTTTTTAGATTTTCCAATTTTGGATAGGACTCCAATTTTTGCTCTAGACTAAAGGACTGTTTTAGAAATTCAAAGGATTTTGTTAAATTATTTAGCTTTAAATTGCATTCTAATGCAAGTAGGACTGAGTTTGCTTCATTAGGCTGTACCATTAGAACTTTATTTAAGTCCTTTAGTGCCTCTGCATAATTTCTTTTAACAGTATTAATATTTGCCCTATAATGCAAGCTTTCAAGATCATTTGTATTAAGAGAAAGAGCCTGATTTACTAATATAAGTGCCTGCTCATACTTTTTTATGAGAAAGTTAATGATTGCTTCCATACGTATTAGATCAGGATCAGTTTGACATAGTTCTTTTGCTTTGTTAAGGTATATATCTGCATCTCTGCTATCCTTTATTGAAATAAGGTCATTTATTATCTCTTTAAGTTCAAGGTATTTGTCATATTCAAACTCTTTTTCTCTTGATATAAATATATAATTTAATGGAAAGTACTGTTTTAATATTTTAAGATAGTGCTTAACAAATGGAATGCCATATTCAGCTTCAAGTTCTTCATTTCTTTCACTGAGATTGAAGGTAGTATCTAAAAGTTTCCATACTTCCTGCGGCAAATAGTAATGGGAAGATAAATAGCTAAGTATCTTAGGTTCTAAACTTGGTCTGTTTTCTATATTCCATAATGTATCATGGTTTAAAAGGTCTGACCAGTTATTGAGGTTAATTCTTTCTGAATAATTTGAATATATATGGTCTAGCTGTTCCATAAATTTTGTGTTTTCAGTGTTCCATTTAGAAGGTGCTTCGATTTCTGTAAAGTGTAAAAATTTATTACTTTCAAATATATCTTCAGTGTTGTAGTTGTCAGGATTTGTAGTTAGATCAATTGCTGAAAAATGGTTTTCATAAAGCTCGGTGTTATCTGTAATAGCGTATTCTAAATAATCCCTATTCTCAGAATTAGAGATAGCAGTTTGAGCACTTTTTTGCATGGATTTAGCATATTTTATAGCAAAATCATATGCTTCTTTTAAGTTTTGAAACCCCGTAGGGTCATCTTCAGGATGATTTTTCTTTAATTTTTGAGCATATGCTTTCTTAATTATAGAAATATTATCTGTTGCTTCAATTTCTAGTATAGCCCAGATATTCATTAAAAGTCATACCGCCTCTCTATATCATCGAGTATCTTCTTTAATTCTTCTGCAGCTTTTTTTACATCACAATCATTTTGTTTTGACATTACCATTTCAAATTGACTTAATATATTGGAGATGTATGTACGCATTTCTCCAATTGATTCTTCATACATACGTTCTCCTCTAGCAAGTAGTAGCCTATTTTCAGATCGATCTCTAGGATGAATTTTTAAATCGCTTAGAAGTCTAAGGCGTTCTTCAATCTCTTTTTTTGTCATATTGCCTGGATTCTTTTCAATAATCAAGCTACTTTTTTTACCAGTACTGACAACGGTAGCTTCAACCTCTAGAATACCGTTAATATCATATGTATATCGTACATCTACAC
>JAEZNF010000543.1 GCA_023441845.1 Bacillota bacterium
AAAGATGAGATCGAAAAAATTTGCAGTTTGCTTGAAAAAGCCAGACTTGTAACGCTTGTTGGCCCCGGTGGAATAGGAAAAAGCAGATTGGCACTTAAGGTTGCATTATTATACCTCCCCAAATATAATGATGGGGTTTTTTGGGTTGCTTTATCGCAAATCACGAAAACAGAACAACTGATATCAAACATTGCAAAGACTTTAAATATACCTGAAATACAAGGACAAAACCTATTTGACGCTATTAAAAATACATTAAAGAACAAAAGACTCCTTTTAATTCTTGATAATTTTGAACAACTCATAGATTCTGCTTATGTTTTAGCAGACCTGATCGCTATAGCCGCCCATTTAACGTTACTTGTAACAAGCCGACAACCACTCAACGTATATGGAGAACATTTGTTTAATGTCCCACCGCTGGAAATCCCAAACCTGTCCGGTGAGCTTACTGTTGAAATGCTTAACAAACAGCCTGCTGTCAGTCTGTTTTTAACACGTGCCAGAGCCGTTAAAAATGATTTCAGCATTTCAGAGGAAAATGTTTCACAGATAGCAAAGCTATGTGTAGCCTTAGAGGGAATACCATTGGCTATTGAGCTTGCCGCTTCCAACATTGCAAAATTTCCGGTAAACGCAATGCTGAATCAAGGTCAAAACCGCTTAAATTGGCTCACCGATGGACCCAATAGTTTGCCGGATCGTCAGCGTACCATGAAAAATACTATCGAATGGGGATATAACCTTTTGAGTATCAGCCAAAAGAGAATTTTTACAAGGCTTGGTGTTTTTAAAGGAAAATTCAACATAAAGGCAGTATCTGCTGTAATAAACAAAAAAAATGATATTGACAACTTATATGAGAATTTATTGTCATTAGCAAATAAAAGCATGTTGATGATAGATTCGGAATTCAAGGAAAGAGATGAATGTTGTTTTAATATGCTTGAAATATTCAGGGAATATGCGGCATTGTTACTGTCAACAGACAGTGAGGAAAAATTCATAAAAGAATGCCATGCCGATTATTTTTTTTCTTTTGCTATTGACACCCAAAGGAATTTCAATGATTCAAACCGTCAAATGGCTCTTAATATGCTGGATAAAGCATATTCGGACATAATTTGTGCATTGGAACATTACACGAAAACAAATTGCTTTGAAAAAGAGCTGGAGCTGGCGGTATCAATGGGATACTACTGGGAGGCAAGGGGATATTGGGATAAAGGTCAAAGTACATTCAAATCCATAATTCAAAGACAGGATAACTCTTTAAATATTAATTATTATATAAAGGCATATCAATGGTTTGGCAGATTTGTTTTTTTAAACGGAAATTACGAGAGAGCGGTCAAGATTTTCGAACAAGGTTTGCAATTGGCTACCGAAAGAAATGACCATATAGGAGAAGCTTCAATTAAGTATAATTTAGCGTTGACAAATAATATATCGGGAAATTTACAACATGAAGTGGAATTATTGAATCAAAGCCTCTGCATATACCGTGAAGCCCATTACAAGCGCGGCATTGCAGAGGTGCTTCAAGAGCTTGGCCAGGTTTATTATTTTAACGGATCATATGATATGGCAGAAATGTGTTTAAATGAAAGTCTTGGCATTTATAAAGAATATGGCGACACGTATGGTATATTAAGGTCATATGGAAGAATGGGCCTTGTTCTAAGGGGTAAGGGTGAGTTTACCGAGGCAATGCAAATGTTTCATAAATATCTTTTGGGCTGCGAAGAGATAGATGATAGAGTTGAAATAATCTTTGCATTAATAAATATTGCAGAATTGGTGCGTTCCCAGGGTGATTATGCTACTGCGCAGAGTTATTATTTAAAAAGTTTAAGCCTTGGATACGAACTGGGATATACGGCTATAATAGCACGTATAAAAAAAGATCTGGGTGAAGTTTACCATTATATAGGTGACGTAAATAAGGCATATGAATTATTCAATGAAAGCCTGTCATTATTAAATAAAACAGGTCATAAGGGCGATGTCCCCTGGGTATACCGCAGTTTGGCCGAGTTGGAATTAGAGAAGGGGAATTATTTAAAAGCTGAGGAATTATTTTTAATCGGAATAAAATTATATATTGAAATAAAGCAAAATACTCTGAGCTATATTTTTCTGATATTTGAAGGACTTGCTGCCGTTTCCACAATGCTTGGCGATTACTTAAGGGCCGCTTGTCTATTTGCAGCGGCAGACAGGTTATTTAAGAAAGTAGGTAATTTATTGGCAATAGGTGATATAAATTCATTTCAAAACCGGCTAAATACCCTTCGCCTAAAAATGGATGAGGAATCTTTTGAATTATCATGGAACGAAGGAAGCAGTATGAGTCTTAGACATGCGATGAGATATGCTTTGGATGATAACAAATATGATAGAACAATGGCTAATAAAATGATTAATTACATACATGAAAATTATATAAAAGATATTTCACTTAATGATATATCGGAACATTTCAATATGTCTGCTTCATATTTAAGTACAATGTTTAAATACTATACGGGCCAGAATTTTAAAGATTATTTGAACCTTTGCAGGGTTAAAGCATCTAAAGAGCTTATGCAAAAAGAGAGTAATTTAAGAATCAATGAAATTGCAACAAGAGTAGGTTGCAGCGGTGCTGTGACATTTATCCGCATGTTCAGGAAATACGAGGGCATGTCTCCCGGACAGTATTATTCCGAATTGACAATAAATAAAAATAAGTGAGGTACATCCAAAAAAAATATAATGAATTTAAAATAATGCTAATAGAAACCACAGTGTGATTAATATAAAATTATTTTAAGGAGATTCAAATTTAAATCAGATAATTTAGGGGGAAATTTCATGTCAAAGAAAAAAATTCTGTCTATTCTAGTGGTAACAGTATTGTTATTAGGTGTAACAATATTCCCGATGACCGGAAGTGCTGAAACCGAACTGAAAATTGGCGCCTGGTTAGGTGAACAACCTACTGATAATGGAGTCAAAGCGTTTAATCAGTTGCAAAACAGAAATCTGGATATTGTTCATATGTATATGGATTGGAGCACTAATTTTAATTCTATAAGGGCTAATGTAGATTCTGCATATTTAAACAACGCAATTATATTAATTACATGGGAACCTTGGGAATATGATACTGTTCAGATTATGAATGGTAACGCTGACAGCTATATTAAAAGAATGGCTCAAGATATGAAGTCATATGGAAAGGAAATTTGGTTAAGACCATTGCATGAAGCTAATGGTGATTGGTATCCATGGGCTATAGGCTATAATAGCGGTAAAAATACAAATAGCACATATATAGCTGCATTCAGGCACATTGTGGATATTTTCAGGAATGAAGGCGCAAACAATATAAAATGGGTATTCACTTTAAACTGTGATAATGTAGGACCAAATACCTCTTTTGAAGGAATTTATCCCGGTGATAATTATGTAGACTACAATTCTATAGATGGTTATAATTGGGGAACTACACAATCATGGGGAAGCACCTGGAATTCTTTTGATCAGATTTTTTCAAGATCATATAACAGCCTGAAAAACTATAATAAGCCAATTTTCATAGCTGAATGGGCTTCAGCAGAAATAGGTGGAAACAAGGCACAGTGGATTACCGATTCTTTTAATACAATTAAATCATCCTATCCCAAAATATTTGCTGCGGTTTGGTTTAGCCACAATAAAGAAACCGATTGGAGAATCAACTCAAGTGAAGCGACTCTGAATGCGTATAAGAATGCCATAAAAAAAGCAAGTGCAAGTCCGACACCTGCAAATACGCCTACAAAGATACCAAATACAAACACTCCTGTACCAACCGCTACAATTTCAGAGGATATCAATGGAGACGGTGCTATTAATATGGTTGATGTCATGTTGATAGCCGCACATTTTAATACTACGTCTTCATCCGGTAATTATGATAAAAAATGCGATTTAAATGGTGATGGAGCCATAAATATGACTGATGTTATGAAATTGGCTGCAAAATTTAATACTCTTGTTTGAACCTACCTCTCTACCCTTCAATTAATGTCTGCTTAATTCAGAAATAAAGAGAAAGTCTGGACGTTAATAATGTAAGTTTGACAGGTAACTTAGTACTAAATATTATAAAAACAAATAAATAAATAGGAGATTGACAATAAAACTCCTTTCAGGCAGGATAAAATGCCAAAAAGGAGTTTTTATTTTTTATTATAATGAAGCTGTTACTCATTATGTTCATATAAAACGATACTCTCAATATAGTTAATAAATCTCCTCAGTTCCTTCTCCTGATCTGCGTTTATTTCGCCGTCTTCATACATTCTGTGTATTTCAGAACGCTCGGCATCAATCACCTTAAACCGCAATTCTTCCTTTATCTCTTCAAGCCTGTCATTATAAAGATCACCTGTATGTTTTAATTTCTGCAGCATTTTTTCATAATCCAGGAGCACAGCATAAACATACTCCGGTTGTTCCTGCGTTTTGGCGTATTCCTCCAAACCCGAAATGGCTGCGCCCATAGCTCTCATCTGAATGTCCCTGACGTAATGTAAATTATCTAAATCTGTGTCGTCATTTTTGCGCTTCTTTACACTTAAGCGACCGAAATCACGGATGACTTGCTTTAAGAAAAATATAGTTCCGAAACGGAAATTATTGTCCAGGGCTTCTTCCCGATAATTAATAAATTTGGTTATGGTATTAAAAACCTGTATGTCTATTTCGTCATTGGCCAAAAGATTGTTGATGTACTTTCTTTGTAGGTTTAAAGCCAGTAAGCGTGCCTCATTTGTTTTTCGGTTATAATATTCCGCTTGCTGTTCATCGGATTGCTGTCCTGATAGATTCCTCTGAAAACTAACTGAGTATTCGTTTATCAGTTCTAAGGCCGCCAACTCATTTTCAGCATTTGTTTCTGCTTTGATTTTTTTAATTGCCGTCAACAGAAGTTTATTCTTGGCCCAGGTCAAATCCGCACACTCCTCGGCACCTTCGGCAGGCGCTTCTTTTTTGCAGAGTAAAGGCAAAAATACCGTCGCAAGAATTAATAACAGCAAAATTACTCCTGCGGCAATAAAAATAAGCAGCGAGCGTGACGGAAATATTACTCCGTTTCCTAAAAAAGCGGGAACGGTAAGGACGCCGGCCATAGTCACTGCACCGCGCACGCCTGCGAGGGTTGTTATAAGCGCTGTCCTTATTTCCGGTTTTTCAGCATCACTTTTCCTAAAATAATAATAAGTTTTGTTCACAAAGGACCATATAAAGCGAATGGCAAGGATTGTAAATCCGATAACCGCTACATAGCCAAAAGCCAGCCAATTCCCGATATCAGGGTTGGAAATAGTATCAAGCATTGCCGTAGGAATATTCATACCCAATAATAAAAACACGAATCCGTTTAAGACAAACAAAACCATGGACCATGTGTTTTCTGTGAGAAGTTGTTCTTGGGCCATGTATGTTTCTGTCTGTTCTCTGACAATGGAGTGTATTATTCCTGCGGCTACAACGGCAATGACTCCTGAAGCATGCAGAATATCCTCGGTAACTATATAGACGCCAAAAGGAGTCAGAATCTGCAACAACGAATGGAACACCGGATCATTTATACCGTTTTTGCGAAGCCTGAAGCGTACAAAGGTTATAAGCAAGCCTAGTAATATCCCGGCGACAGCTCCGATCAGGAAGGTATAGGAAAAGTCCCAAATCGCCTCCCGTAGAGAAAAATATCCGGTGATAGCTGCTGTGATGGCATATTTAAAGGCTACAAGACCGGAGGCATCATTGATTAGTGATTCTCCTCTGACAAGAGCCATTATCTTTTCGGGTATCCTTATTCTTTTGGCAATTCCATTGACAGCTACAGGGTCTGTAGGAGATAGAATCGCTGCCAAGGCAAAGGCGGCAGCTATTGGAATGCCGGGTATGAGCCGGTTAATTACAAAGCCGCAAAGCATGGTTGTAAGTATGACAAGAACGAAGGCATTACCAAATATCTGAGACCTCATCCCCCATAATTCTTCGCGTGAGAAATGCCGTCCATCATTATACAATAGAGGCGCAACAAACAATAACAAAAACCATTCTGCGCCGATTTCAAAAGTATAATCCCCTATGATAAGCGCTATAATTATCCCAAATACAATTTGAGTCAAGGCCGTAGGGACAAACGGAATATAATGGCCGACAATATTGGACAGCAGTAGTCCAAGCATTAATAATAAGATAATTGTTAATAAGTCCACGATTATGCCCTCCGCATGCAACTAATGATATTTTGTCAATCTTCTCTAAATTTGATTCATCATATATAATCATAAGTATCCTTGTCGCTTGATTTCAAATCTCTTGCTGCTTTCCACCTATAATGATACCAGAAATTCAGACAGACAAACAAGCTGATTTAAGTTTAGAATTATCATGGAGGAGAGAAAAATTTTAAACCGGAAGAAAAGCAAAGATCGTACTTGAGTTCTTAAAGGAAGAAAAGTTGCCCAATGTTAGAATCTATAAAGCCCCTTCTCCCGGTGTTTCCTGGATTAGGGGCTTTTACTTACATTTAATCCTTATAACTTTGCTACGGCAGTTGCATATCTCACACGCTTAATTCAAGCCGAGAGCTTCAGCCATTTTTGCTGCATATCTTTTACCGAATTCAACTGTTGAATCATGACTAAAGTGGAGATTCCATCCGCCTTTAGCCGTAGTATCATTAGGATCCACAACCAGACCCTGTGCAGAAACTACATAACAGTTCGGAATTAATTCATCCAACTGATTTACCAACTGATTGTGGCCTGCACAACCACCACCGTAAAGCAGTTCACCGGCAAGGAAAGGAACATCACCCAGGCCCAGATCTCTTTTAATATTTGACACAAATGTTTTTACCTTGCCGGTCCAGGCAGGATTACCA
>JAEZNF010000554.1 GCA_023441845.1 Bacillota bacterium
TTCATACCTGTAAATCATCCATTGGCGTCGGTACGCGATTCATATAATGCCGTTTTTATAAACGGGGATGCAGTAGGAAATCTGATGCTTTACGGCAGAGGTGCAGGCGATATGCCAACAGGAAGTGCAATTGTATCGGATATAATTACTGCCTGCCATCAAACCAACAGGCACAGACATTCAACCCTGTATAATGAACGCCCTGAATTGGGAGACATAGTATTCGAAAACGATTGGGAAACAGAATTCTTTGTGCGTCTTTCCGTAAGTGACAAACCGGGTGTTCTGGCAAAAATCGCCGGCATATTCGGCAACTACGGAGTCAGCATTGCATCTGTTATTCAAAAGGGGCACAATGCTGAAGCTGTACCGCTGATATTTGTAACCCACAGGGCGAAGGAAATGTCTATGAAAAAAGCAATTGAACTGATAAAGAATGAAAAGGACGTAATTGCTGTTGAAAATGTAATCCGCGTTGAGCAATAGTGAAACTTACGGACGGTGGACGGTTCAACCGTCCACTGATTTATAGCCTTGTTTTATGGTGTATCATTTGCTATTATATATCCGAATACCACTGAAGTCAGGAGCTTCAAATTATGCTTAATGCCTTTATTACTGTATCGGTTTTGGTTATCGTTGATTTTTATCCCTATTAAACATGCCCAGGTTTTATTTTAATATCGAAATACCAATTTATAATGAAACCACAGCAATCGGTATGAATTCGCAAGAAGGTGTAAAATATGAAGTTTAAAGCTGTTTTATTTGATCTTGACGGCACACTGCTGGATACAATTGAAGATTTGGCCGATTCTATGAATTCGGTGCTTGAGCGTTCTGGCTTTCCTACTCACGATATTGACCGATACAAGTATTTTGTCGGCGATGGAATGCTAAACCTTGTACGGAGGGCTCTTCCGGAAGATAAACCGGACGATGAGACGGTAAACCGCTGTTTTAATGAAATGAGACAGGAATATGACAGACGCTGGGCCAATAAGACAAGGCTGTACGACGGTATCGCGGAGCTTCTGGATGGTCTTACCGCCAAAAACATTAAATTGTCCGTATTGTCCAACAAGCCTCACGATTTCACAAAAATTGTAGTAGAAAAGTACCTCTCTGCATGGAGTTTTGACGCAGTCTTTGGAGAACGTCCCGGCATACCTAAAAAGCCTGACCCGTCGGGTGCATTTGAAGTTACCGGTCTTATGGGCTTGAAACCCTGCCAATTCTTATATTTGGGCGATACCAATGTAGATATGAAAACAGCCGTTTCTGCAGGTATGCACGCAGTAGGCGCATCATGGGGCTTTCGTACCATAGACGAGCTGACAGAGAGCGGCGCAAAGGATATAGTAAACCATCCTGCCGAACTATTAAAGCTTTTATAAGTAAATCGAAACTCTTCAGCTTTGAATTCACTCGAGAACCGCCCCTCAATTTTTGCTTGTAACAGCAAGTTTTAATACAAACTCTTCAGACGACCATACTAAAGCATCATTAGTATAAAAAATATTACTTATAAAACGGCAGATGCCGGAATGGTAAAGATATGCGTACTTGCGAAGTCGGATGAAGGAAACCGCAAAGCAGCTTTTGTAAACTTGCTATAATTCACCTTATACATAATTAAAGGGACAGCCTATATAGACAGCCCCTTTTAAGTCTTATATTCTTATATACCAAGATAATCAGCCAGTACTTGCAAATCTGCATTATTAATTACGCCGTCACGTACACCGCTTTGTGGTATGTCAGCCGCACATAACTGCTTCCAGGACATTCCACTTTGGCCGTTTATATATGACTGTAAGAAATAATAATCTCCTATGGTTAGATCCCCATCAAGTTCTACATCGCCATATGCTATATTATAGTAGGTTCCTACATTAGCTGTTCCGGCAATTCCCAAAATATAATTGCCCAGATAAGTATGATCAGTCGGAGTTATTGCATTATCGCCATTTACATCTGCTGCAACTTTTTGTTCATTAGTAAATGTAGCATTACCCATAATATACCTTTGTTGAAGGGAATAGTCAGCAGAATCAATATAACCGTCCCTGTTGATATCACCTATTGTGATTCTATCCCAACCAAGTTCCGGAACTGCGAATGATGATACTGCCAAACTGGCTGTTAAGCACAAACCTGCAGCAATTGCTGCTACTTTCTTTAACATTCTAATTGCCCCTTTCTTTGTTAAGTTGATTGTTAATTTATTTTCTGGAGCTTAATACCAAAGCAATTATTGGATAATAATGGGCATCAAGCATTTCCATTTTCCATTTATTACTATACATATATTTCCTTATGAAGTATCGAATTATGTTTAAGAAGGACAGTATTAATGGCAAGTGGGACATTTTAATACGTAAAAGGGCAAACACCGGTCTCTTCTGCTTAACTGTCAACAAAGTAATGCTAATCAGGGCTTAAAAATACCTATGGGGCAAAGCCTCTTTATATGCCTAAATGTGATTTAAAAGACTTTACATAGTTTTTTGAAACCTCAATTTCGCTCTTATTGTCTGTAAATTTAAGTAAAAGCCTTCTTCCAAACCATGGTATGATTTCTTTTATATTTGTAATATTTACGATAAAAGACTTTCCTACCCTGATAAATTCATTATTCATTTTCTTTTCAAGTTCATACAGTTTCTCTTTTATTCTGTATTTTCCGGTTACAGTTATACAATAAGCATAATTGCCTTTTCCTTCAAAATAGAGGATTTCCTTAAACGGTATTATTTCCAGGTTATGATCATCCTTCCGGCCGATAATTGTATTATTATCCTCATTCCTATTGGATATAGAATCCAAAAGCTCAAACATTTTAACAATATTTTCTTTTTTAAATATTATACTAATTGCATCATCCGGAATCGGAAATCCTGATTCTACTATTACTACATTAGAATCTTCAGCAATATCAATATTTTTGTAAGACAATAGTCCTGCCAATTCACTTTTGCTGCTTTCAGAGCAAATCAGTTTGACTTCCATCTAATCCCTCGCTTCCCCAAAGTATCATATTTTTATAGTAAGTTAGAATAAATATATTTTCTGCTGTTGGTTTATTTAGTAATCCCAAATGTGCTTCCTTCTTATGTTGTCCAATTCTCTTTTTATACTCCACCGAATAAGGGAAAAATTATTAATATTTGTATTCATCTGACAAACACACTAATAAATCAAGTGACTTATCTTCATTTAGTGCCTGTACTATCACCCCCAACCATTCTGGATTTATTCATAAGTATAGTATAATTTTTGCATATTATCAAATTTTTAAATTCTTTGTTTCCTATTCTTTAACCCAATAATCTATAAGTTAATCTTGACGAAAAATTCAATCCTGAATCCTCGTGAAACAGCCCTAATATGCGGTTTTATATCTCAATCGACGGTCTGTACGCTGTTGAAAAACAGTTCAATTCAAGAAGCAAAACCCTTAATTCCTTGAAAACGGTCATATAAAATTATGACCGACTCATCTATTAATTGTGACAACTGCCATTTGAAAATTATACAAAAATATAATACTATAGAATGTATAAAAACTACATTGGGCGGTGTATATATGGAACTTGCAAATATCAAGGAACTTGCACAAAGTATTAGGGAAAACGTCAGTCGGGTTATTGTAGGCAAAGAAGAGATTATTGACCTTTTATTTGTTGCCATAATCTCATCAGGGCATGTACTTCTGGAAGATGTTCCGGGAATGGGTAAAACCCTTTTGGCAAAAGCAATTGCCAAATCCCTGGACTGTTATTTTAAAAGGATTCAGTTCACTCCCGATTTGCTGCCCTCCGACCTTACCGGTATAAACTACTTTAACCAGAAAACCAGCGAATTTAAATTCAGGCCCGGTCCCGTTTTTTCAAACATATTACTGGCTGACGAAATTAACAGGGCAACTCCCAGGACGCAGTCAAGCCTTTTAGAATGTATGGAGGAAAGTCAGGTTACAATTGATGGTGATACCCGGGTTTTGAACAGCCCATTTTTAGTAATTGCCACCCAAAACCCTGTAGAAATCCAGGGAACTTTCCCACTGCCGGAAGCACAGCTTGACAGGTTTTTGCTGAAGATAGAAATGGGATATCCCTCTCCCGAAGAAGGTATGGAAATTTTAAAGCGTTTCAAGGA
>JAEZNF010000591.1 GCA_023441845.1 Bacillota bacterium
TGTTTCAAAGGTAAGTACCACCATTTCCAGCAATTTATTCTTCACTTAAAGTACATACACCCAAGGCTGTTTTTATTTAACAAGGCCCACATATTGCATTGCAGTGATTAATATTACCGCCAGTAACTCAATTGCCCGGTTCTGCGAGGACCTTGCAAAACCAAGCAAGAATACATCACCAATTTGATATCCTGTGTAATAATTTCCATGTTGTGTTATAGGGTTTTACGCTCATTTTGAGACATTAAATCAGTTATATTCTCCTACTGAATGTACTTATACCTTTCACATTACAAAACCCGTCAGGCCTGTTTTTGAGCGTCCTTCATCTTATCCAAAAGCTCGTACGGAACCTTTAAATTTCCATACCCGCTGCCGATCTCTATTTTTGGCTTGAAGGTACCGTGAAAGTCGCTTCCTCCGGTAGCCAGCAAATTATATTTCAAAGCCAGTCTCAATATATTACCTGTGTC
The DNA here is from genome assembly GCA_023441845.1 of Bacillota bacterium. GTDB lineage: Bacteria > Bacillota > Clostridia > Acetivibrionales > DSM-2933 > JAEZNF01. Next base: position 474 of record JAEZNF010000591.1, read on the forward strand.
CTTAACGGTGTTATCGGTATAATATGCTTCAATACCCATTAATCCGTACTTTGCAAGTTCACCCAACAGCAAATCCAACTGTGCCATACTCGGAAATAAGAAAATCGGATGCGCCAAAACCGGTATGCCCCCAGCATTGAGTATTTCCCTGATTCCCTCTTCGGGTGTCATTCTGTTCTTCGGAAAGTATGCCGGCTTGCCAAAACCCAGAAAACGTTCAAATGCCGCATCTGTACTCTTAACGTACCCCTTTTTTACAAGAACCTTGGCCACATGGGGCCTTGCTACAACTTTCCCTTTTGCCTCATTTTTCACTTCATCCATAGTTATATCATAGCCCAATTCATTTAGCTTGCTGATTATCTTTGGGTTTCTTTCGTTTCTGTTCTCAATAAGTCTTTCCAGAATACTCAGGGCATTTTTATAATTATCCCCCAAAAAGTACCCTAAAATATGCATCTCAGGCTTATAATCAACGCTTATTTCCACTCCGGGTATAACCTCAATCCCTACTTCGGCGCCTATTTTAAGTGCCTCCTCAATGCCTTCAACCGTGTCATGGTCAGTAAGCGCTACAGCCGACAAACCTTTTTCCTTCGCATGCCTTATAAGCTCCCCCGGGCTATAACTACCGTCAGAAGCAGTTGAATGGGTGTGTAAATCAATGAATTTCTCCATATTTATTCTGTCTCCTAAAATTTCTAACAAACTACGCACATTGATAAATTAAGCGTCTAAATCTTCCATAATTCTTCATTCCGGCAAACTTCAGGAGGAAAATTCCCCGCATAAATCATCTTGAGAAGCTTATCCAGCTTCCTCAAACAACTGCATGCCTGCTCCTCATTAATAAGCTTTGCCTCAATGGCATCAGCAACCTCTTCCACATCCAGAACCCTTACTCTGCCGTCCGGAAAAATTTTTACATCAACCAATAAATCGACAAATGTATACTCATCTCTCACGCTTTCATATTCAACATCAATAATATCACAGTACCAATAAACAAAACTCCCGTCCGGAGCATAAAACCTGCTTATTTTATATCCTTCCTTCAAAAAAGCAAATGAAACACCCTTTGCAATATCAGATCTTGGCCTTATTACATCCCACCTGGTTATAATAACGTCATCATCCCTTGATAAGAGCTCATCTCCCGAAATATCAACCGTTTCAAAGGGAATAAATCTTTTTCTCAATATTACAGGCTTTTTCATATTTATTAATTCTCCTTTTGATATGAAATTATGTCGGCATTTGTCATACAATTATATATTATAGAATTTAACTGAGAATGTGTCAAAATATCTTATTTCCCATTATGTTCCATTAATCTCAATCAAGTGCTATAATAAACTTTACCAATTGTTAAATAGTCAATATTTTCTTCGGAGGAAAATAATGTTAGCACAAAAGAAAACATGCAGCAACTGCATAAGAGGAACAACCATCGCGGTAACAGGTGACATACTGTGCAGAGACAAAGGCGCAGTTGACGCAGATTACTGTTGCAGCAAACACAAATATGCTCCATTGTCAAAACGCGAAAAAGATAAGGTATATAAATGTATCAATTGTGAACACTTTATCCTGAAAATAACAGGGTCTAAAGAATCACACTCTGTCGGGCTGTGCCAGATGTTTTCAGTAAGGACGTATGACGGCAGACAGAGAAAAGCCTGCTCAAAATTTACTAAAAGATCGGAGCTTGAAGTTTCATAAAAAAGTCTAAACCAATAGCTTATTTTTTACGATATATATCCTGAGTATTTTATGTGCCAGCTTTGATTGACTTTACAACATTAACCATTTGGGGGAATGAATAAATGTCTATAAGCATCAGTGATATATTTAATCAGAAATTGAGTGAAATTCAAAGCAGGGTTCCTATTAAAATCAATACTCCGGATAAAGGCATTTCCTTTGAGGAGCATCTAAATAATGAAAAGGAAACCATATCATCCGAGAAAAGCACTGTCACTGCCATAAATGATAGCAGCAGCGGTTTTTCCGATTATGATAGAGCAAGGCTTTCCCTCGCATCGAGCAGCTCGGTTGTCCCAAATGACCAGGCAAAGCTTATGGAGCTTATTAATGAGAACGTTGCGGCAGCATCCATGAAGTACGGCGTGGATGCAAACCTTATAAAAGCGGTAATAAAACAGGAATCCGGCTTCAATCCCAACTCCCTTTCACATGCAGGAGCTCAGGGCCTTATGCAGTTAATGCCCGGCACTGCCGACGCACTTAATGTAAAAAACCCCTGGGATGTAGCTCAAAACATAGATGGCGGTACAAAATACCTGCGTGACCAACTTTCTGCCTTTGGCGGAGATATCAAACTGGCGCTTGCAGCTTATAACGCAGGCCCCGGCAATGTAACCAAATACAACGGGATACCTCCATTCACAGAGACGCAAAATTATGTAAACAAGGTGCTTACTTATTATAACCAATATTCCAACAATAAGTAAACCATAAAATATCAATGCACTGTTTACTTGTGGATTATTAATTCACCTTTTACTAACAATTCACACCCAATGCCTTGCAAAAAACAAAAGGCTCTATTGCAAGGCTTTTAGTGTGCAAAAAAGTTTTCACCGATATTTAATCCACATTATCCACATATTTATACACATATTCAGATATCAGATTTCACAGCCTTTTCATATAATTTCCACATTATTCACATCTCATTATTCAACATACTTTTCAACAGGAAAAGCATCGATTATCAACGGCCCGTAATTTCAAGCTTTTCAGGCAACGTTAAATAAATTAACATAAAATATATTAGTTTCTTTTGGTAATTATTTTGGAAAATCGTGCCGAATGTCATCATATCAATAAATATTAGATTGAGTGAACACAGATACATAATCCTGTGGATAACTTTTAATTATCCACAGGATTATCTTTCGCCCAATTTCAATCCCGGCACAGCATTTAAAGAAATATCGGAGATGTTTCCTTTTAAAAACTCATAGTATGCCGCGCAAGCTATCATGGCGGCATTATCCGTACATAAGACAGGGCTGGGGAAATATATTTCCATACCTTTATTTTGCGCAGCTTCTTTCATCTGACTCCTCAGGCATGAATTTGATGCAACTCCGCCTGCAAGCGCTATTTTTCTGACATTTTTATTCTTTGCCGCAGCGAAAGTATTTTTAACCAGCACATCTACCACAGCCTGTTGAAAACTTGCCGCTACGTCCTCAATACAATAGACCTCTCCCTTTTGTTCCATACTGTTCAGGTAATTTAGTACCGATGTTTTTAAACCGCTGAAGCTGAAATCAAGGGAGCCGTCACCAAATTTAACCCTCGGGAAATCAATCCTGTCACTTTTCCCTGTTTTTGCGGCCTTATCTATCAAAGGCCCGCCCGGATATCCCAGACCTATGGCCCTTGCTATTTTGTCAAATGCCTCCCCTGCTGCATCATCTCTGGTCTGTCCCATAATTTCGAACTCGTTATATCCGTTTACAAAGACGATATGACTGTGTCCTCCCGACGCAACAAGACACACAAAAGGCGGTTCCAGTTCTTTAAACTCAATATAATTTGCTGAAATATGCCCCTCTATGTGATGTACCCCTATTAACGGCTTGTCCAGCGCATACGCAATTCCCTTTGCTGCCGAAAGACCTACCAGAAGCGCTCCGACAAGCCCCGGACCATATGTAACGCCGATTGCATCCAGATTGTTTAAATCTACACCGGCTTCCTCAACAGCCTGGTTTATAACCGGCATTATAAGCTCAACATGCTTTCTTGAAGCAATTTCAGGGACTACCCCTCCATATTTCTGGTGAAGGCTTATCTGCGAAGATATGACGTTTGATAAGATTTCCCTTCCGTTTTTAACAACTGAAGCAGAAGTTTCGTCACAGCTTGACTCAATACCCAATATTAATATATCTTTATTATCACCTGTCAACTTTTTACCAACTCCAACCTTATAATTTAGAAAAATATTTTAAAAACCAATTGGTCTGCAATTATCAGACCGCCTAGTATGAACACATAGTATGAAAAATTTCTGAGACTGCCCTTTGACAGTATCTTAAGCATAAACTTTATTGCGAAATAGCCTGACACCGCAGCGGCAAGCATTCCGACAAGCAAAGGCCCAGTACCCATTCCGGAGGCTTCTGTTCCTTTTATTATCTTGACCCCGTCCAGCGCCGCAGCTCCAAGTATGGCAGGTATTGATAGAAGAAAAGAAAACCTTGCCGCAAATTCCCTGTTCAAACCTCTAAATAAAGCACCTGCTATTGTAAGCCCTGACCTGGAAACCGCGGGCAGTATTGCTACTCCCTGTGCAAAACCTATAATGGCAGCATCGGAATATTTGGTTCCTTCCAGATCCTTGTTTCTAGTTTTAACCGATTCTGCATACCACAAAATCAATCCGGTAAAAATAAACTCAACACCTAATGTAGCTCCCGACTCAAAAACTTTTTCGAAAAAATCCTTGAGTAATAGTCCCATTGCCATTGTAGGTATGGTTCCCACTACTATTAAAAGCGGAAGACGCCCAAAAGGCTTTTTAATGATTGAAATAATGTCTTCTCTGAAAACTACGAATATAGCTATTAAAGTGGCCAAATGAACCGCCACGTCGAAGGTAAGCGCACCTTCACTTATACCGAAAATTTTCTGAAACAGCACCAGATGCCCCGAGCTGCTTATCGGCAGGAATTCGGTTAAACCCTGCACAAGCCCCAGTATTAAACCTTCAATAATGTCCACTATATTAACTCCTCACGCATTTTTCTTTTATATTATTATCTCTTTATAAAAAAGTAAAGATTATATTGTTAATTATATAGCTTTTTATAGTATATATGTTAGTAATATCACAAATTCATATGTACTTTTTTACTTTGGTTGGTCTATCCTTTAAATTGCATGAGCAAAGCATCACGGCCAGCCTGGTGATCCGTAATACATAGATATCAGATTACGGACTATAGCGTCTCTCAAATTTACTGTGCACGAAAACCCGCAAAACTATCTGAATCAACAAGATTCTCAGTTTTTCCATTTGATACGGAAATTTGAGAACATACTGCTACATCACCGGGGCTGGCCGTTTTGCGGCTTCACTGCTCTCCTTATGCCGCATTTCTACAATATAGCTTCCGCTATATCTTTTTCCACTTAGGGTCACTAAAAAAACTACTACCACTTTTTAAGCAAGCCCTTCGTAGCACTTATGAAGGGTATAGCACAATTATAGCGGAATTTATATTTAATCTATGCATCAACTCATAAAGTGCCATAAGTGCTGAAAAAGAATCGGAAGTAATATTTAAAGTCCTCTTAGGCCTGGATAGGCAGTGCATTAAGAGCAGTATTCTTCATTCCTACTTCCTCATCGGCCTTTTCACTCCGGTTAAATGCCAGCTCTATTACCTCTTTAATATCTTCTACAGGAATAACCTCAATATCCATATCGTTAAAAAGCTCCTGCCAGTTGTCTTTTGGAATCAGAACCTTCTTTATTCCTGCGAGCTTTGCCGATTCAACCTTTGCAGCAACACCGCCGACAGGCTTTACTTTTCCGCGGATGGATAATTCTCCTGTCATAGCAATATCACTACTTATGGCAATTTCCTTGATTGCAGAATAAATGGCTGTCGATATTGCAATACCGGCAGATGGACCATCTATCGGAATCCCCCCCGGAAAATTCAGGTGTATGTCATAATCCTTGCAATCCACATCCATAAATCTTTTAAGTACTGTAATCACATTATCAATTGAGGCTTTCGCCGTACCGGTCCTCCTCAGCTTATGCCCTCTGCCGTCCATCTCTTCTTCTTCGATAATACCGGTAACTTTGAGTATGCCTTTTCCCGGTGCTGCCTTTATTGCAGATACCTCTATATCTATAACCATACCACTGCTGCCGCTCACAGCCAGTCCGTTTATACAACCGACAAATTCCCCGGCGCATACCTTCTTTTCAAGTCTTGGACTGTAGTGCCCGAACTCAACAACCCACTCAATGTCTTTCTTAGTTATAATCCCTCTGCCTTCAACAAGGGCAACTCCGCCTGCAATCTGAATTATATTAACAGCATCACGGCCATTTTGAGCATACTGTGATACAATTTTTTCGATTCCTTCCTCCACCCTGAATCCGCCTCTTAAAGCTGCGTTTTTAGCAATCCTGGAAACCTCTTCCGGAAATAGCGGTCTGAAAAACACTTCTACACATCGCGATCTTATAGCCGGCGGTATATCCTCGGAATGTCTTGTTGTTGCTCCTACCAGCCGAAAGTCCGCAGGAAGGCCCTTTTGAAATATATCATGTACATGTGACGGTATGTTGCTGTCTTCAGAGCTGTAGTAAGCGCTTTCCAAAAAGACTCTTCTGTCCTCGAGCACCTTTAAAAGTTTGTTCATCTGTATAGGATGCAGTTCTCCGATTTCATCAATGAAAAGTACTCCTCCGTGCGCCTTGGTTACAGCACCGGATTTCGGCTGCGGTACACCCGCAACGCCGTATGCACCTGCTCCCTGGTATATCGGGTCATGCACCGAGCCAATCAATGGGTCTGCTATTCCCCTCTCATCAAACCTCAATGTAGTCGCATCTATTTCAACAAACTTTGCCTCTTTCCTGAATGGGGAAATATCGTTTTTTTTAGCTTCCTCCAGTATGACTCTCGCTGCAGCAGTTTTTCCGACCCCTGGCGGCCCGTATATGATGACATGTTGTGGATTGGGACCGCACAAGGCTGCTCTCAATGCTTTTATCCCTTGCTCCTGCCCTACAATATCACTTAAGGAAGCAGGCCTGGTTTTCTCAGACAGTGGTTCAGTAAGCTTTATTTCCCTGAGCTTTTTAAGTTTATCCAATTCTTTGCGCGATTCCTTCTCAATTGCGCTTTTATTACCCTGCTGAGACTTCAACATGTTGAAGAAATACAGTCCTATTATTATGGTGAAGAAAAACTGTATAATAAAAAAAGTGCTTGTTAGCATTTGGCATCCTCCCCTTCAAACACCAGCCAGCCATGGATATTATGCATGGTGCTTTTTCTCAAATACCCGTTTCATAAAAGACCCATAAACCCATGAGACTTTCCTATCTACCAGGCAATTTGAAATCCAGTATTATTTGTTCATCCGTTATATTAGTATTTACGATGATGGCTATTTTATCCCATTATACCAACATGAAATTTTTTGAATAAAATAACCCCAGATTTCCCTTCGGGAAATTAGGGGCAAACAAAAAAGAACTACAATTATTTTGTAGTTCTTTTTATAAACAATTTCTTTATTATTGAATCATATTTATGATACCGATTCCCTCTTAATCCTGGACTTTTTTCCCATAGGCTTTTTTATGCTCTTCCTATTTTCGTTTATTACCAGCTCGGGAGAAGTATTATTTTCAACAGTATCCCTGTTCACTATGCATTTTTCGATGGTTGTAGATGATGGAATATCATACATCACATCAAGCATAGTTTCCTCAAGTATTGCTCTGAGCCCTCTGGCGCCGGTGTTTCTTGCAATAGCCTTTTCAGCCACAGCCTCAAGCGCATCCTGATTAAACTCAAGAAGCACATCATCCATTTCAAACAGCTTCTGATACTGCTTTACAAGTGCGTTCTTAGGCTCGGTCAATATCTGCATCAAAGCACTTCTGTCCAGAGAATGAAGAGTGACAATTATTGGCAATCTTCCGACAAATTCGGGTATAAGACCGAACTTAAGCAAGTCTTGCGGAAGTATGTGCTTTAAGGTAGTACCAAGATCCCTATCCTTGCTGCTTTCTATTTTCGCACCAAAGCCCATTGTCTTCTTTCCAATTCTGTTTTGAATAATCTTATCTATACCGTCAAAAGCTCCTCCGCATATGAACAGAATGTTTGTAGTATCAATCTGTATAAACTCCTGATGCGGATGCTTTCTTCCACCCTGGGGAGGAACCGAGGCTACAGTGCCTTCAAGTATTTTAAGAAGCGCCTGTTGAACACCTTCTCCGCTTACATCCCTTGTAATGGACGGATTTTCCGATTTCCTTGCAATCTTATCTATCTCGTCAATATAGATGATTCCTTTTTCCGCTTTTTCAATATCGTAGTCGGCTGCCTGTATGAGCTTCAAGAGAATATTCTCCACATCTTCACCTACATATCCTGCCTCAGTGAGTGAAGTGGCATCTGCAATAGCAAACGGAACATTCAAAATTCTTGCAAGCGTCTGAGCCAGAAGAGTTTTTCCCGAACCTGTAGGCCCAAGCATCACAATATTACTCTTTTGCAGTTCAATTTCACCGGTCTTTACATCTGAATTTATTCTTTTATAGTGGTTGTATACAGCTACAGCAAGAGATTTCTTGGCATCTTCCTGTCCGATAACATACTGGTCCAAAATCTCTCTTATTTCTTTTGGTTTGGGTATATCGTTAAGTTCCGCATCTACTTTTGTTTCTTCGAATTCCTCTTCAATGATTTCAGAGCATAATTCAATGCACTCGTCACAAATGTAAACACCAGGTCCTGCTACCAATCTTTTGACCTGTTCCTGGGTTTTACCGCAGAAGGAGCACTTCAATTGCTTCTTTTCGTCATATCTGGACATCCTACCACCTCTTTTATTATCTTCTTATCATTACCTCGTCTACTAACCCGTATGCCCTAGCTTCCTCTGCGGACATGAAGAAATCCCTTTCGACATCCCTTTCAATCTTATCCAGCGGTTGCCCTGTATTTTCACTTAACATCTTGTTCAACTTTTTCTTGATCTTCAAAAGCCATTCAGTGTGAATCATAATGTCGGTTGCCTGACCACGGACACCGCCTAAAGGCTGATGTATCATTATTTCGCTGTTGGGCAGCGCAAATCTTTTTCCCTTAGCTCCTGCCGAAAGCAGGAACGCACCCATACTAGCCGCCAGTCCCACACATATAGTAGAAACATCTGCCTTTACGTGCTGCATTGTATCGTATATCGCAAATCCAGAAGTAACAGATCCTCCGGGGCTATTTATATACAGTTGTATATCCTTATCCGGATCTTCAGCGTCAAGGAATAACATTTGAGCTACTACAAGGCTTGCTGTAACATCATTAACCTCGTCACTAAGCAATATAATCCTGTCTTTTAATAATCTGGAATATATATCGTACGATCTTTCACCACGGTTGGTTTGTTCTACAACTATCGGTACCAAACTCATATAAATCTCCTCCTCTTTCTGAAAATTACCTCATTTATTGTTTCCCATTTTATTAATTATTTAAACATTAAGCTATTTTTGCATTTTCAACAAGGAAGTCTACTGTCTTTCCTATAACTAAATCTCTTTTAATATATTCTATATCGTCTTCTTTTAAAAGTTTCTTAAATTCTTCTGCGGTTTTCTTGTAATTTTCAGCCATTTTCTCGATTTGAGCCTCAACATCCTCGTCAGAAGTCACTATATTCTCAACTTTAGAAATTTTCTCAAGAACCAGCTGTACTTTTACATCTTTTTCGGCCCTATCCTTGAACTGCTCTCTTATGGAATTTTCATCCATGCCCATCATACCCATGTACTTGTTAATATCTAATCCCTGGTAACGGAGCTTCATGTCAAAATCTCTCAAAAGGTTTTCTATCTGCTTGCTTGTCATAACCTCAGGGATATCCACCTGAGCATTCTCTACAACCTGGTCTATAACAGCTTCTTCAGTTTCGTGTTTTGCTTTGTGCTCTGCGTTATCTGTAAGCTTCTTCTTTAAATCGCTCTTATATTCTTCAAGAGTATCAAACTCACTAATATCCTTTGCAAACTCATCGTCTACAACCGGGAGTTCCTTTACCTTTACTTCGTTTACCTTTACTTTAAAGAGAGCAGGTTTTCCGCTCAATTCTTCACTACCGTAATTTTCAGGGAAAGTCACATTAACATCAACTTCACTGCCTGCCTTTGCTCCAATAAGCTGGTCTTCAAAACCCGGTATAAATTGTCCCGAGCCTATAACCAGACTGAAATTTTCACCTTTTCCACCTTCAAAGGCAACATCATCTATAAAGCCCTCAAAATCTATAACGGCAGTATCGTCCAATTGTATTTCCCTGTCTTCAACTGAAACCAATCTTGCATTTTTTTCAACTACTTTTTGAAACTCTTTTTCTACTTCCTCATCTGATACATTAACTTCTATTTTTGAAACTTCAATACCTTTATATTCGCCAAGTTCCACTTCCGGCTTTACAGTAACTACTGCCGTAAAAATCAAGTTCTCTCCGTTGCCTATCTGCTTGATATCGATTTCCGGCCTGTCAACAGGATTTAGATTATTCTCTTCGACTGCTTCATCATACGCCTCAGGACATACTATATTAATTGCATCCTCATATAATACCTGCTCGCCGTAATATCTTTCCACCATTTTCCTTGGCGCCTTACCTTTTCTGAATCCCGGAATATTAAACCTTCCTGCATTCTTTAAAAAAGCCTTTTGCATTCCCTGCTCAAATTTTTCACTGTCAACTTCAATTTCCAGCTTAACAACGTTCTTCTCAATATTTTCAACTTTTGCGTTCATTGAATACATATCCTCCCATAAGTAAGTTTTACCTTTTATATATAAAAACACATCGCAGTCCCAAACAGTATCAGCCACAATTAAGCAAACCGCAAATGTATCTCTTGCCTTCTTTAGATTGTTTGCTGTAAATAGCAATTGCATAAATCGCTTTTACTTAAAAACCATATGCCGGTATTCAGCGCATGCTAAATACGCCATTTAAAAATGGCCATCTTATTATAACATAATAGTCTCACAAATTCCAACTATAAGGCCTTAAAAATGCAAATATTTTTTTATTAAATCAAAAGCCTGAATGGATTGAACTTTAAAAAGTCCGCAGATACCAGTTTATAAACTATTCCGTCAATTTCACCCTCAACTGCATTTTTAAAGCCCTCACCGTGCAAATGGCCATATACACATAATTTTACACCATATTTCTTCATTATTTCCAGAAACTCGGTCGGCTGTTTTTTTGAATTAAAAGGAGGATAATGCAGCGCAGCTATGATATTGTCGGTATCGTTCGATAAAGCGCTCTTAATGGACAACTCAAGCCTCTGAAGTTCCCTGTTATAGATCTTCCTATCTTCTGCGTTAAAACCGTCATCACCCGGGCAAATCCATCCTCTTGTACCACATATGGCAGCACTCCCAACTTTTACACTGTTGTTATGCATAAAGCTTATTGATGAAAAGCTATTTCCCGTCAGAAAGAGTTCA
>JAEZNF010000661.1 GCA_023441845.1 Bacillota bacterium
ATGCTGCATTATCTAGGCGTACAAGATTTCGAATTCCCCCCAGAAATTTATTGCGTTTTTACAGTTTATTACATATGCATGCTTAATACTTAGCATGCTTGAAGCTATTTGCCATGAAATGGTTTTCAAAAATACTCTCGGCAGTTGAAAAAAATGTCCGGAAAATACTCCTTATGTAATTTTCAACGATCGGCAATTCATAAATAAATGACCCTAAGTCGGAATCTCATCCTGCAGTTCCTTTCTTCCGTGAAAATAAAAAGGACCTCATGTAAACCATGCGATCCCTTCATCCTTCGGTGCTATGAAATTAAAATGGAAAATATACAAAAACCCCGAACATATAATCTACCCCGGGTTCTAAAGCTTGTATACTCCCATCATACCAATCATAACATGTGTCAGATATGCTGTCAGTACCGGTTTAGTTCCTATACAGTTTACTTTAAGTTCAACTTTTGTTCTTTATTGATACGCCTTAGTGTATTATCACATTTTTCATTCCCTTTCGTACAGTTTCTTGCTACCATTCGGTATCAAATTAATACTATCATTATCGCTACCTTTTGTCAATATTTTTTTCAACATAAGTTACCATTAGGTAGCTAAATGCATCCATAGCGCCACAATTATGCAAACATAAGAATAATTACTTGACATAATATCTAAAATGCGTCGAACAATATACTACGAGGTGATAATTTTTGAAGAAGACACTATTTTTAATTTCATTATTTTTTATCATTTGTACAGGACATGCTTATGCTCAATCTACTACTTACACAGTTCAAACTGGGGACAGCATCTGGAAAATTGCCGTAAAGTACCAAACGGGAATAAGCGAGCTCCTGGCACAGAACCCGCAGATTAGTAATCCAAACTTGATTTATCCGGGGCAAAAATTGATAATTCCTGCTCAAAGCAGCGTTAAAGCCTCTGAAGATGAAGTTGCCAGACTGGTTAATGTTGAAAGAGCTAAAAACGGCTTACCGGCTTTAACGATAAATTGGCAGCTTTCAAGGGTTGCTCGATACAAATCTCAGGATATGATAAATAAAAATTACTTCTCGCATACCTCTCCGACATATGGCTCACCTTTTAAAATGATGGAATCCTTTGGAATAAAGTTTTCATCTGCCGGTGAAAATATAGCATATGGTCAGAGAACGCCTGCAGAGGTAATGAATAGCTGGATGAAGTCATCGGGCCACAGGGCTAATATTCTCAGTCCTTCATATACTCAGATTGGTGTCGGCCTTGCAAAAACGAGCAGCGGTGTTTCTTACTGGACACAAATGTTCATAAAACCTATGTAAGAAGAAATATAATTCATATAATTTCATATGGTTTTGTTGGCATTTTACGGGACTTATGCAAAAACCGGTATACAATATTACTGATATCCTGAAATTTAATACAGGCTATTCAGGAAGTAGCTTCGTAACGCATTGCAGCAATTATAAAAACGATGCGTTACGAACTACTGTGCTATATAGCGGCTACGCTAAAAAAGCTTCGTAGTTATAAAAATCACTAAAAAACTACGGAACTATATCTTCTTGAAAAGTGTATTATAATGCTTATGCTATGTATTACTGTGTACCTTAATTTCCTTACTGCATCCGTCAAAACTAAACCATAATTTGTGACAGTGCAATAACTATTGCCGCTTTCTTTAAAGTGCTGTTGTTCCCCACTTGCTGCCTCCTAAAATTTTTTTTACTATCCTACCATATAGAAGCAGCCGTATCAACAGCTATAAGAAGATGCACATATATTATTTCCCACTTAAAATGCTTTGCAGCAAGGCATAAAGGATTTTGCCGAATTTACCCAAAACTAATCTACTTCAAAAACCTGCTTCAGCTCTTTTTTGCAGATGCTTGTTTCATATGGGTAGCCGAATGCATTATTTATGTATACCGTCTTGCCTTTTCTGGTATTAATATTGACGTGGCTGTGTGCATAGATATGAATATCAGGTGAAAGCCTGTCCACCTGCCTGCCTAGCAGTTCACTGCCTAACATGGGGTATATTTCCCGCCTGTCCGGCGGAATAAAAAACGGCATTACATCTATCCTGGGCAAAAAATGAGAAAATGTTATCACGGTTTTATTTTTTAAACAGATATTTGCTTCATTGAGCCCCAGAAAATGATTGGTTATATCCCCCAGACTATAGTCTGCAGGCCACTTACACATCATGAAATCAGCCCATTTCATAACAGTTTCCTGTAAAGGTTCCCCGAATGAAAAGTCATACCAACTGTATAATGGTATTATGGTCAATGTCCCATACGTATAAGGTAGCATTCTGATTCCGTAATAACAGGCAGCATTCATAACTACCTGCAATTTATCCAGAGAATTCAGGTTCCCATCCCCATCACGTGCTACCCACAAATCATGGTTACCCGGTATAAACAGCACCTCTTTGAAGCTGTTTCTCAGCTTTGCAAACGCTTTGGACATTTCCCGGACATTATCCGTTACATCCCCTGCAAGTATCAAAATATCATTTTTATATTCTTCATTGGATATGTTCAAAAGCCACTGCTTGTTATGTTCAAAATCAATATGCAAATCGGAAACCGTAAAAATTCTCAATATCTCCCACCCTATTCATATACTTACTAATCATTCTTTTTCAAATGGGTTGAAGCATTCCCCATTTTTTCATAGCTTCGCAAAGTTATTTCTTCCGAATACTTTTTATCTTCAGCCCCTATAAAGCCCATCTTTTCATAAAAGCAGCAATTCCGGACATTATGTACCGGAGTTTCCAATCCCCATTTTACAGCATCAGGATAAATCTTTTCAATATAGCGTAAAACTTTCGAACCAATACCCATGTTTTGATATTCAGGGATTATTTCAAGACATCCAATCCAATAGTATCCATCATCTCGTTCCGTTATTGATATATCACCGATTATTTTTCCATCCTTAACAATTTTGTAAATGAAAGCCTTCCGTATCCGCTGTTTCATCTCATCAACAGGGATATTATAGCCCGGACATTCTCCGAAATTAATGTAATCGTCATAAAAGCTTTTATTCCGCGCTTCAGCCAACTCCGCAGCATCATCTTCGCATGCTCTTTGAATAAGTATATTCACATAATCACCCTTTCAAAAACCACATCTTCCTACCCGTTCCAAAAAGCGCTGCATATAATCAATCATATCATAATTGTATCAAGCTTGGAATTTTATCATGTATAGTTTTGCGAAGCAAAATCCGGCAAAAAACCAACGTACATCTTTAGTTCCAAGCTTTCCTTCATAATTATCTTATTCATCTTTGTGCAATATGCACAATACACTTCAACACATTTTTACAAATTTATGTAAAATTTATGTAGTAGGCGGTTTTAACGGATCATATTTGAACAGCCTTGAAGAATATAACCCATCAACCAATACATGGACTACAAAAGCAAGTATGCCGACTGCCAGAGGTTCTTTAGGATTAGCTGCTTATAACGGAAAGCTGTATGCTATCGGAGGTCTCAATAATAATGGTGTACTTAGTACAGTCGAGGAGTACAACCCGACAACAAACACATGGTCTACAAAAGCAAGTATGCCATATGCAAAATCCTATTTCGGAACAGCTGTGGTAAATAATTGTGTCGTTGTAGTAGCCGGTTCATTAGGCAATAACAATAGAAGCAATACAATTGAAGAATACAACCCCTCCAGCAATACTTGGCAAATGAGAGGTTCTATAGTTAACGCAGTAGACAGTCCGGGATGTGCCGTTGCTCAAAGGTTAGAGTAGCAGAAAGTTAAAAGAATGGGCTATAGGCTGATTGCCAATAGCCCATTCTTGTATTATGAACCATTCTTAACCGAGAATAGCTTTCAAGTCTTCATCCGGGGTAGTAATTGGTTTTATGCCGAACTTTTCAACTAAAACTCCGAGCACATTCGAAGATATAAACGCCGGCAATGACGGACCCAGGCGGATATTTTTTATGCCAAGAGCAAGGAGTGTAAGAAGTATGCAAACGGCCTTTTGCTCATACCATGAAAGAACCAGTGTTAGAGGCAGATCATTTACACCGCATTCAAATGCACCGGCCAGTGCAAGAGCAACCTGTATAGCAGAATAAGCATCATTACACTGTCCCATATCCATTATACGGGGAAGCCCGCCTATTTCTCCTATATTGAGATCATTGAACCGGAATTTACCGCAGGCCAATGTAAGTATCACAGTATTTTCAGGAGCCTTTTGTACAAATTCGGTGTAGTAGTTTCTGCCCGGTTTTGCTCCATCGCAGCCTCCCACAAGGAAGAAATGCTTGATTGCTCCGGCCTTTACAGCCTCAATTACCTTGTCGGCTGCACCCAGCACGGCATTGCGTGCAAACCCTGTGATGAGCTCAGAACCGCCGTTTATTCCTGTTAAATTCTTATCTTCCTGCCATCCGCCCAGTTCAAGAGCTTTTTTAATTACCGGGGTGAAGTCTTTTTTACCGTCTATTTCAGGTATATGAACCATTTCAGGATATGCTACTACCGAAGTTGTAAATATCCTATCCGCATAAGACGGTTTTGGCGGCATCAGGCAGTTGGTGGTAAACAGAACCGGTCCCGGAAGGTTTTCAAATTCCTTTTGCTGATTCTGCCACGCGGTACCGAAATTGCCTCTAAGGTGGGAATACTTTTTAAGCTCAGGATAACCATGCGCCGGCAGCATTTCACCATGCGTATAAATATTTATGCCTTTATTCTCAGTCTGTTCAAGAAGCTGTTTCAAATCAAGCAGATCATGGCCTGTGATAACAATAAACGGGCCCTTTTCAATTTTCGTAGGAACCTTGGTTGGAACCGGATGCCCGTAAGTAGATGTATTTGCCTCGTCAAGAAGCGCCATGCACTTTAAGTTTATCTGCCCGAACTCCATAAGGAGGTCCAGCCATTCCTCTACAGTATGTTCTTCCCCGACAGCATGCATACCCTTATAAAACCATGATGTAACTTCACTGTCTTCCTTTCCCAAAACATGGGCATGCCATGCATATGCCGCCATACCGCGCAATCCAAGCAGCAGAGTTGATCTTAAAGATACCATGTCCTGATCGCCGTTCCACAGCTTATCGGCTTCCAGATCTTCAGCACCGCCAAGAAACTCTTTTTCCCTCTTTGCTTCTTCCCTTAATTCATCAATTCTATTCCCGTCGAAACTTACATTTGTTACTGTAGCAAACAGTGCTTTTAACATGATTTCATCGGTTTCTCTTCTCGGAGCCTTATTAGACGCAGCCCTTGCAAGCCCAACCAGTGCACACATCAATTCATCCTGCTTGTTTGCAACCTCAGGCTGTTTTCCGCATACTCCCACTTTGGTACAGCCTTTACCTCCTGCAGTCTGTTCGCATTGAAAACAAAACATGTTTGACATTTTTAAATCCTCCTTGTATTAAATAAAATTAGTTACCCGTATAAAAAACGTTATCCCCGTTATCCATAAGCACTCGTGGTCTTAATAGAATAAATGTTATATCCTGAAACATTTAGCGCCCATGCTATATTTTTGCATAATCTACAATTAAACATATCGCAATGTTAACTTTTGCAAATTATCACACTTTTTACATATCTAATTTACCACCATCTGTGCTTATAGTAGCAACATTCCATGGTATCATTTTGCCGCTGTCAATTAAAGCCTTCTTAACCGCCTGAACAATTCCTCCGCAGCATGGAACCTCCATCCTTAATACAGTTACACTTTTAATTTCGTGCAGTTTCAGGATATCGGCAAGCTTTTGTGAATAGTCTGTGTCGTCCAATTTAGGACACCCTATTATAGTGATTTTATTTTTCATAAATTCATTATGGATGTTTGCGTAAGCATACGCTGTACAATCGGCAGCTACCAGCAAATGTGCATTGTCGAAATACGGCGCATACGGTGATACCAACTTTATCTGGCATGGCCACTGACGGAGCTGGGACTCTGCAGGTACATTGCCTGTATTGCTTAAAACGTCATTTGAAGCCTTCTTTTCAATACTCCTTGCCATAGTACCCGGGCATCCGCATGCCATCTTCGCAGGCTGCGCTTTGCTTCTGGCCTCCATTATCTCTTTTACCGTTTCTTCATCAAACTCGGCAGCTTCCCTTTCTTCAATGGATATAGCACCTGTCGGACATTCCGGGAGGCAAGCTCCGAGACCGTCGCAGTATGAATCCGATATAAGTTTTGCCTTACCGTCTACCAGCTGCAATGCCCCTTCGTGGCACCCGCTTATACAAAGTCCGCAGCCGTTGCATTTACTTTCATCTATTTTTACAATCTTCCTTTTCATGACAATTATCTCCTCTCACAATTTACTTTTAAGTATCTAATTCCCTGCCTTCCTTAAATCAGCTAAACACCGTTGCTTTTAAGAGGTCTGTGTTTTAATGTTTACTTACTTCAGTGATTTAATTATAATATAATGGAAGACTAAAATCGGTAGCCTTGGCTACCAAAAGGAGAATAAATTGAAATGTATGATAAATGGCTGAGCTCTTATTCAAAGTCTCCTCTCTTCAGGAATATCAAAGACCTTGATCTGGTCGTTATGCTTGAATGCCTGAGGCCAAAACTGGTCGAATATAAAAAAGACAAGTATATTGCTGTAGAAGGAGATGAATATGATGGCATCGGAATTCTGCTTTCGGGAGAAGCTGTCGTTTCAAAAGAAAATGCAGCCGGAAACCGGGTGATAATTAACATATTAAAGCCGGGAGACATGTTTGGCGAAATGGCGGCTTTTTCAAATAAAGATAAATGGCCTGCTACAATTTATTCACAGGAAAAATGTGCGGTTTCTTTTCTTCCGCCCTCGAAAATCATTGGCGAGTGTGAAAAAACCTGCTACAGTCACAGGACTCTCATCTTGAACATGCTCGGAATAATATCGGAAAAAGCCCTTATGCTTAACAGGAAAGTTGAATATCTTGCAATAAAGAGTATGCGTGCCAAAATAAGCACCTTCCTGCTGGAACAGTATAAAAAAACAGGTAAAACAACCTTTATGATACCTTTAAACCGGAATGAGCTTGCAGATTTTTTGAACGTTTCGAGGCCTTCCATGTCAAGAGAAATGTGCCGCATGAAAGAAGAAGGAATAATAGATTTCCATAGGGCATCCATACGTATAATAAATCCGGAGGCCCTTAAAAAATCAGTTGAGTAGTTGTATAAACCGCCTGTAAGCATTTGTTAGCCTTAATAACCCTTTGTGAGAAATTTTTAGAAATTAAAAAAAGATATTCATTCTTTACTTGAATACCCGTTTGTTATATAATAAGACGATAACCAAATTTGTTATTAAATTACATTTACATTAATAATTTTATCACAATACACATAGCTTTGTCAATGTTTTTTCAAAATATTATTGGAGCGTGAGAAAATGGACAATTATGATCTGGATTTTCAAGAAGAAGTGGGGTATCTGGAGAAGACCCTGTCATTTATCAAAAAGCAGCTTGAAATAGATTCTGAATTGTTAAGCGACAGGAAGAACAGGCTGATTTCTTCAAGAAGAGACATGTGGGAAAACACAGCACATTCGTCCAGGGACTTTACAAAGCTAACCGAAGCCAATCAGTACCTGTCCGAACTTAATAATCAGAACATGGCCTATAAAAACCTTAAGAAGCAGATAGACAGGTTCCACCAGATAATTGGTTCACCGTATTTCGGAAGATTCGATTTCCTCGAAAAAGACATGGGATCAGAGGATAAAATATATATAGGCTTGTATAATGTAATAAACTCAAAAACTCACGAGATCTATGTCTATGATTGGAGGGCACCCGTCTCAAGCATTTTTTATAATTCGGAATTAGGCAGCGCTTCTTACGACGCCCCAATGGGAAGTATTGAAGGCGAAGTAACATTAAAAAGGCAGTATAAAATAAAAGACGCCCGGCTCGAATACTTTTTTGACTGCAGCGTAAGAATCAGTGATGAAATACTGCAGGAGGCTTTAAGCCGTAATTCTTCTGCAAAAATGAGAAATATCGTTGAGACAATTCAAAAGGAACAGAACCTTATCATAAGAGATGCTGAGCACGAGCTTCTGATTGTCCAGGGAGTAGCCGGCAGCGGCAAGACATCCATCGCTCTGCATAGAATTGCATACCTTCTCTATGAAGGTATTAATTCCAAAACAGGTTCGAATAATATAATAATTATTTCTCCGAACGCAGTATTCAGCAAATATATTTCAAGCGTCCTGCCCGAACTTGGTGAAGAAAATGTCGAACAGATTACCTTTGACGATATTGCCTTAAAGATACTGGAAAACCGTTTTGTGATAGAGAGTTGGATTGACCGGATTGAGTCGGTTATCAAAGAAAGAAGCAGCGAAAAAGGGTTGCTTAAAAAGGAAAGCAGCGAATTCAAAGGTTCCCGGACTTTTACAACAATCCTTGATAGGCTTATCACCCATTGCGAACGGCATATGCTTCCTTTTGAAGACATTTGTTTCGGAGGTAAAATAATAGAAACCAGGAATCAAATCAAAAACATTTTTCTGGGTGATAAATTAAACCTGCCCATGTCAAAACGGTTAAAAAAGATAGAGAACATGATATTTGAAAAAATTCATCCCCTGCAAAAGTACCAGCTTGATTCAATTCAGCAAATCGTCCATAAAAACGGAGGCCACGAGTTTGAGGTTAAGTCTTACAGCAGGCTCCTTTCATTGAAGAAGACCAGAGCGCTTGCCAAACGGCTGAAAAGGTTTACCGAGGTGAATTATTTCAATCTGTACAAGACGCTTTTCAGTGACACCAGGCTTTTTAACAAGCTGTCCAGAGAGCTTGATATTCCGGAACATATTGAAAGCATTTGTAAAGAAACGATGAAGAGGCTTGAAAAAGAGTATGTGGAGTTTGAAGATTGTGCTCCGCTGCTGTATCTCAAGCTTAAGATCGAAGGCAGCGACTCTTTTGAGGGAATCAAGCAGATAGTAATAGATGAGGCACAGGATTATTATCCCC
>JAEZNF010000674.1 GCA_023441845.1 Bacillota bacterium
CTTTGTTTCCGTGGGCTGCGGTTTTTGTGGCAGCAAACGGCAGTATACAAACAAAGTACCCTTTAGTATATTCCTATATCTCGATTTTTAGTGTTTCGCTAATCGGCTTTTTCGCCAGCATCAAATACTTTAAATCGGTTGATATAAAGTAGGGCCGCTTAAATCCTTACAAATAAATACCGGCTTATTGAACAATATTTTAGATTAGGAGTAATATATCATGGAATTTTTAGAGATTGTAAAGGCAATTGTTTTAGGCATAATAGAAGGAATAACGGAATGGCTTCCGATAAGCAGCACCGGTCATATGATCCTGGCCGATGAATTTATTAAGCTGAATATGTCTGATGCTTTCAAGGAAATGTTTTTTGTAGTTATACAGCTCGGGGCAATTATGGCGGTTGTCATGCTGTACTTCCATAAGCTCAATCCCTTATCACCCCGCAAGACCGTTTCGGAGAAAAAGGAGACTTTTTCCTTATGGTTTAAAGTAGCTGTTGCATGTATTCCGGGAGCAATCGGTTTCTTTGTGGATGACAAAATAGATGAATTGTTCTATAATTACAAAACCGTTGCCATTACGCTAATACTTTACGGTGTTTTATTTATAATTATTGAAACCGGAAATAAGTCGCGTAAGTTTAAGATTAACGAGCTTTCCCAATTGAGCTACAAAACGGCTTTCCTTATAGGTATGTTCCAGGTGCTGGCCTTTATTCCGGGAACCTCACGTTCCGGTGCTACCATTTTAGGAGCCATTCTCATAGGTACATCGAGATTTGTGGCAGCAGAGTTTTCCTTCTTCCTGGCGGTTCCGGCAATGCTTGCAGCGAGTTTTTATAAGATTTTAAAATTCGGGGTTAATTTCACCGGCGCAGAGATTGCGGTTTTGCTGACAGGAA
This sequence comes from Bacillota bacterium, assembly GCA_023441845.1. Classification (GTDB taxonomy): domain Bacteria; phylum Bacillota; class Clostridia; order Acetivibrionales; family DSM-2933; genus JAEZNF01. The sequence continues at coordinate 903 of JAEZNF010000674.1, forward strand.
CGGTTACTGCTTTTGTTGTTTCGGTTTTAGCGATAAAGTTTCTGATGATGTATATAAAAAAGAACGACTTCAAAGCATTTGGTTATTATAGAATAGTACTGGGGATTGTAGTTCTGGCATATTTTCTGTTGGTAAACTGACATTTTAAGAGCGGATCAGGTAAAGACCGAAAGTGAGCTGTTATATAATAGAGGATAATTAAGGTAAAGATAAATAGAGAAATGTTGATGTAAAAATTATTATTCTGCAGACCAACAATAGTCCGATACTTCGTTGTTGGTCTGCGGTAATTGTTTTAAACGGTTACAAAACCAAAAACGATATAGCAATAAGAACATAAACTGCTACCAGTTGAAGTCCTTCGATCCAATTGGATTCTCCGTCTCCGCACACCCTGTTGGCTATCAGGACAGCTGCTGCCAATGCCACCAGTTCGAATGTATTGAATATTATATCCATCGGCTTGAAAAGAAGACTTAGGAATATAAGCACGGGTGTAACAAAGAGTATTATCTGGAGGCTTGAACCTACAGCTATTTCAACCGATACATCCATTTTATTCTTTAGGGCCATAATAACAGCGGTGCTGTGTTCGGCTGCATTACCGATTATAGGTATTAAAATTATACCGACAAAAAACTTGCTGATACCGAATGCTTCAGTCATTGGCTCAACGGAACCTACGAGCAGTTCACTCTCAAACGCAATGGCGGCAGTTGCAATTATGAGAACAGCTATGGATTTTTTCAGGCTCCATTTTGCCTCTACGGCTTCCTCGTGCTGTGTACCGTATACGTCCTTGTGAGTGAAAAAGGAAAAGTACAGTCCGAAAATATATATCATGATCATCAGGAAAGCGATAGCGATGCTTATGGGCTCATAACGTGCCGAGGTAAGCATGTCAGGCTTTATTGTATGCATAAAAACAGCCGGTACACATAAACCGATTACTGCGAATAAAAGCATGCTTGAAGAGTTATCCATTACATGCCTGTTAAACTTCTGAGTTTTATGCTTTATCCCGCCTAACAGCATGCTGAGGCCTAATACCAATAAAATGTTTCCTATAACCGAGCCTGCAATGGAGGCTTTAACAACATCAAACAACCCTTCACGCAAAGCAAAAAATGCAATAATCAACTCTGTCGCGTTTCCGAAAGTCGCATTTAGAAATCCGCCTATGCGGGATCCTGTATAAGCGGAGATCTCTTCGGTAGCTGTTCCCAATATCCCGGCCAGGGGAATTATTGATAAAGCCGATACCAGAAAAATCCACTTAGCATCAAAATGGACTATATCAAATACGATGCTTACAGGTACGAATATAAGTAAATACCTTAAAATCTTCATGTTCACGACTCCAATTTCTTTTAAATATTTGCACAAAGTATTATACCATCGCAGGCAGCCATTTACAATAATAAAACATAATTCCCAAAACGGTAAAAGCCTTCAAAATAAGTGGACTCATTATCCAGACTAAAGAATAAGCAATGAGAGAAAAATAGTTAATAGAATATTTACAAAATGTTCATAGAAAACAAATTGACATAAATATATGCAGGGATGTAAAATTAAATTGTTAAAAGGGAGCGGTGAAACCAGACAATCAGCCTTAGTAGGTAACAGGACTTTTAACATGGTTCTAAACATAGAATTATGTTGGAGGTCTTTTTTGGTAAAGGCCCTGGTAAAGATAGGAAATAAGGAGGGATGTATATGTATTTCGATATTTATTATGTAGTTCTGGTG
>JAEZNF010000675.1 GCA_023441845.1 Bacillota bacterium
CCTTTACAATCTTCTCAACCTTTAACTTCAGCTCTTTTGCTTTTTTTGAATCGGGAAATGTGCTAAATCCTGTTACATACCACAATCCATCCTTTTTTACCAGTTCAAGGGCTTTTGAATGCCCTGCTGCCGAGCCCATAGAATTGCGGCAGTGACTTTCTACAACAACCGATGCCCTGTCATCCTTTACCGACATCTTGCTCAAATAAAAAGTATTTTCGTAAAAATCAGTATTTAAGGAATATCCGTTTCTTTCATTAAAGATTGCGCTTATATCGAAATACGCCACTTGCGGCGGGTTTTCAGTATTGATAAAGTATTTTTTTGCTGCATCATAATCCTTTATTCCTGCTATATCGAACTTCAGGTATGTATCCACTGCACCGCGAATGATATTAAACAGCTTTTCGCCTTCTCCGGCATATATATTGCTCACTTCAGATACATATTTTTTAGTTTCTGCCTCCAAATTGTTTAAAAGCTTTTCAAAATCAACTGTTTCCTTTAACAGGCCACTTATATAACCGGTTTTACCGTCAGGCGAGATTGATACATATGGACCCGATACAGTTATTTTAGCCGTTTCATTGCCATTATCGTCAGCTATACAAAGGTAGAAAGTGTTTTTTTCCACATCCTCCGATTTTATGGTATAAACAAAATACCCACCGGCTATAAACTTTGTATCATAAATATACTCCCGCGTAAGCTCCTTGGCGTCTGTCCCATCCAACTTCCCGAAGTAATAAAGTCCAAAACCCGATTCCCCTACCTGAAGGTTTGAGTCCTTATAAGAATCCCTGAATCTGCCGCAGGGCAACTCCTTTATTACCTTCCCGGCGCTGTCGGCAATTACTGTTCTATTTTCATCAAGCCCTCCACCGCTTTGTTTTAATTTCTCCTCATCAATCCTCAGAGCTTCCGAAGCAAAATAGAGTCCATCCTTATAATCTCCTTTATAGTAGAGGCTGATATCGGTTTCGTAGCAGTGAAGAATTTTTCCGTCGGTAAAGCTGCATATAGTCCCGTTAATAAGGCTCGGGTGTTCTGTGTATATTGTATTGCCATCCGGAGACCAACCGAAATAAGTAACACTGTCATTCTTTAGTTCATTAGACAAAAGCAGCTTTTTTTTCGTAGTATCGTAAACAGTCAGTCTCTCTCCTCCGCAGAATGCAACTATTGTCCCCTTAGTATTCCACTTTGAGAAGGATATATAGGGTATTCCGTTTGCAATCACAGTCTTGCTGCCTGTTGCAGTATTCAGCTTTAGGAGGTTTACTTTTTGATAGGTATCTCCTTTAAGAGCTTTTATTACAGGCCTTTCGCCATCCTGTTTTTCTCCTTTATCCGTTCTCTCCATGTAATATATTTCATTGTTTACGGGAGACTTTGTAAGCGGGATTGCTCCTTCCGGCAACATGGATGTATCAAATGAATGGAATTTACCGTTTGTATCGTCCAAAGACACCACGGAAGTTTTTTGAACAACGGGAAGTGCAGTCTTTTTAGGTATTGTGGGATTTGGCTTCTTATCCGCGGTACTGCAAGCTGCCAGCAGAATAAAAGCTACCAAGCATAATATAATGGACAATCTTTTAGACATAGCTATTAACCTTCCTTTTGTTGATTATAATAATATATTATAATCAACGGAATTAACAATATGGTAAATAAGATGTAAACATCTTGTAAAACCAATGTCTGTAACCTATAAAATTATCATAGGATATGCTAAAGAATTATTAAAGGCAGGATTTATTCGGTCCCGCCTTTAGACAGCTTCTTTGCTTTTAAGTAGCTTATAAGCTCCTCCTGATCCGAATCGCACCATTTGGGAAAGTCTTTAAGGTAATCTATAACTTCTTTGAATTTTGGAAAGTGAGTTAGATCTTCAAGTACCCCGGATAATTGGCTTACCTTGTAATCTCTGGGTACTTCCTTAACAGCCCCTTCCTCACCCATAAGCCAGCTTACCGATGTTCCAAGTTTTTCAGCAATTTCCCCAAGCCTGTCCAGCGATGGGTTGCTTCTACCATTCTCTATATCACTTAAAAATGACATTGAAATGCCAATACGCTTGGACATTTCCTTTAATGTAAGCCTGGCCTCTTTCCTGCACGCCTTGATTCTGCTCCCTACAGCCACTCAACATCACCGCCATTCCGTAAATAACGTACATTAGTAGTATATCAGCATTGATATTATATGTAAATAATATGAGAAATTTCGACATTTGCGTATTTACGAGCAACATGGCGTATTTGTTAGAAAACGAGGAATTATTTTGAATAAATGTTGATTATTCAGTTTGAAATAACTACGCAATTTACGTAAAATAATACATAAGGTGGGAGAAATGATATGGACATAGGGGCAAAAATTCGTAGAGAACGTATAAAAAAGGGGTTAAGTCAGAAGCATCTTGCCAAACAGATAGGGATATCCAATACCTACCTCTCTGATATAGAGGTAGGTAGGACACTCCCTTCCATCAGAACTTTACTCAAAATATCAAAAGAGCTTGAAACAGATATAAATACACTGTGTAAGGGTTAAAGGCGCTTAGCCGTCTTTAAGCAAAAGCAAACAAAGCCGCTTCCCCAAAGGAAATGGCTTCTAAAATATAATGTTTTTCAAGAAAGTAGTGGTTAAACAATGTTTCTGACGATAAAACTAAACTCTGTGACTGTAACATTCTATATAATCGTTGCAGTTATCACAGCTGTTATTATAATATATGACAGGCGGACAAATAATTGAATTTCCTTATAAAAGAGCAGATGGAAAGCCGAGGTAAAGCATACTTAAAAACTAGATGATTAAACAAAACCGGGGTAAAGCATACTTAAAAGCCGGGTGATAAAACAAAACCAGCTTAAATATGCAGTTTTACTAAACGACGATTCTTTGAAACGATACAGTCCCATATTTAAAGCAAGAATTACTTAATTCCGCTTTTGGTCCTTACATATGCAAGTTTTCCTTCATTCAACTCATTTACTGCAACGGTAACAGGTTTTTCCGAAGGACATTTCACAAGTGAATTAGCCCCATCAACCAGCTTCCTTGCCCGTTTTGAAACAATAATACATAGTGTAAATCTGCTGTCTACCTTCATCATTAAATCATTTATCGACGGATCGATCATTTTACTTACCCCCTATCCTGATGCCTACATTAATATATCGGCAAAACTTCTCTAATCCTGAAGTATAATTAACCATATGCCCCGCAGCGCATTATTTTTATAGTTATATAATACATTACGAAGCTACTTTCTTGATTTTGCGGTCCGCATAACTGCATTTTTAGCAGACACAAAATACGAGAAAATTCATTATGATTTTTTCCAAACACAAAAGCTCTCAAATTCTTTATTTAAATTAGAAAGCGGCTCTTTTTACTGCACACGAAAACATATAGCTTAAATAGACCTTTTAAGAAAGGAAAAGACCTCGTGTTAGGGGAGGTCTACTTCCTGGCTGATACACGGTATCAACACTCATTATTTAATTTTGTTCAGTACATAGTACCAAAACTCATTATTAGTATCAAACTCATATATTATTATTTCCACTCTATATACATGTTGCGAGAACAAAGTATGTTTACTGCAAAAGGATACCTTGAAATATTTCTTAAAACCTGTCTAAGCTAACCGCCTTATTAACTTATCCATTAGACCCTTGTATCGGCTTTTTTGGAATCGTATATTTTACCCATATACATTTTCTTTTGAACTATGTTTATTTTTAAGGTTTTACAGTAATTTTTAATTAGAGGCAGCTCGTTTTTTGCTGCAATTGACACAGCAATCCCTGCATTCCCGTTCCTGCCCGTCCTGCCTGCCCTGTGCAGATAGCCATCGGGTTCTTCCGGCGCATTGAGGTTAAAAACATGTGTAATACCTTCTATATCAAGCCCTCTGGCAGCAATATCAGTGGCTACAAGAATCTGCAGCTTGCCTGACCTGAATCCGTCAATAATTTTTTTGCGGTCCTGCTTGACATTCTGTCCATGGATTCCTGCTGCATTCAGTCCATGATACCTGAGCTTGGAAACTGTAACATCTATTTCGTCCCCCTTGTTTGTAAATACAATGGCTTTCTGAGGACTATAAATTCTTATCAGCTTCCTTAAAACCTCTATTTTATCTCTTTGCTCGGCAACAAAATACATGTGTTCTATAGTATCCGGAACTTTGGCCTTACCTTCGGCTTTAATAAATTCCGGTTCCTTCATAACTTCTTTAGCCCTTTTTATGGTATCCCCGGATATAGTAGCAGAAAACATCATGAGCTGACGTTCTTTCAATGTTGTTTTAATTACTGCCTTTACAGCATCCATATTATTTTCGTCCATAAGTCTGTCTGCTTCATCAAGTATTATAGTCTTTACGGTATGCGCAGATATTTTCCTGTTCTTTATAAGCTCCAGAATTCTTCCTGGCGAACCTACAATAATCTGCGGCTTTTCCTTCAGCTTCTTTATCTGCCTTTCTATATTCACCTTCCCTATAATAAGAGCAGAATCCAGTTTAACCCCGGAATTTTGTGACAAATGCTCAATCTGTCTGTTTATCTGGGCTGCAAGCTCATGGGTTGGCACCAGTATGATTACCTGCATTACACGCTCCTGTGCCTTCAGCTTTTCAAATACAGGAATAAGGTAGGCTAAAGTTTTGCCCGTACCGGTTTCCGACTGCACAATAAGATCCTTATTCTTTAGGAC
>JAEZNF010000676.1 GCA_023441845.1 Bacillota bacterium
GAAGGAAGGATTCTATTTTATTGAGCAGGACGGGAAAAGATTGTTAAGGCAGATAAAGAAACTGGATCAGGACAAGCTGCTTTTAGTAGGGAATAGCGGAAGCTTGTCCACTAAAACCGTATCCAGGAAGGATGTAAAGGTGATTGGAAGGCTTATTCGACTGGAGATCCTGCTGTAGCTCCTTTCTGGTGAGATCAGTTATGAGGCACGATACACAAAATATTGCGAGAACATAACCGGCGGCACGGCCATGGTCCCGGTGCACATTTGCCCAAAACAGAAAAAAGCCTTGAAAAGGCTTTTTTCTGTTTTGGGTGTGTTTACTTTATAGGGGTACGAGTTATGGATTTGGCTTGATTAAGTATAACTTTTTTACTGCATTTCCTGCCACATATTTGTTATTGTTGTATACTGCGGTTACACTGAAGTAATACTCATTGCCATAGGTCAAAGTTGTAAAATCTCCGCTTGTGTAAGGCTTTGTTACATCGATTGCAGCAGATGTTGTGTTCTTATCAAGGACTGTATTGTAAAAGCCGTTGGCAGGATATGCAGGAGTCGCATTATTTTGCGAAATGACTACCCGGTACTCAACCAATTGGGGTGATTCGATTTTATTCCATTTTACTACCAGCGTATTGTTTTCGTAATCTACAGATACAATAGGTGCCGGGAATAATGCCGGGTTATCCTCACCGGTGTACTGGAGCTGAAGGGTATTTCCGACAATAGATCTGTCTGTGTAGACAGCGGTTACGCTGAAGTAGTAAGAATCGCCTTTGACGAAATATCCTCCAAAGTCACCATCTGTATAAGCTGTTGAGTTATCGATGATAGCATAGTTTTTCGCCTTATCTGTGATAGTATACAAATAACCGTTATCAGGGTAGCTTGGTGAAGAATCATTTTTAGAGGCAACCACCCGGTAACCGACGAAATTAGCTGAATTAATCTGATTCCATCTGAGAACGAGCTTTCCGTTTTCTTCAGCTGCTGTGACTACCGGCATGATATATAATTCCGGATTCTCGACACCGTTATACTGTGCCTGAACTACATTTCCCGCGACATTTTTGTCTGTGTAGACGGCAGTTACACTGAAATAGTATTTTTCACCCTTTGTAAGATAGCTTCCGAAATCACTGGTGCCGTTATAAGCGGTGCTGTTGTCAATGATAGCGGAGGTTTTGTTTTTGTCCGTTATATGGTAAAGATAACCATTGTCCGGATAAACCGGGGTAGAATCATTTTTGGATACAACGACTTTGTATCCTGTCAGCTTGTCGGATTCAATCTTGTTCCACCTCAGCACCAGAATACCATTTTCAACCGTGGTGTAAGCAACCGGTGCTGTATACGGATCTGATGCGGTATTTCCCGGGTATGTTTTGTGAACCGTATTACCGGCTATTAATTTGTCTGTGTAAATAGCAGTTACACTAATATAGTATTTCTGACCCTTTGTGAGGTAGCTTCCGAAATCACTTGTACCAATATATGCGGTACTATTATCGATAACAGCGGAGGTCTGGCTTTTATCGGTAATATAGTATAAGTAACCATTGTCGGGATAAGCCGGTGTAGAGTCGTTTTTGGATACGACAACGGCATATCCGGCTAATTTGGATGAGCTGATCTTATTCCACTTGACAACCAGCTTGCTATCTGAGGTCGTGACTGATACAGCAGGTTTAACATAATCGTCGTTATTATCTTCATAGGGAACCTTATCTTCTTCATAGGGCACTTTTTCATCATTGATCTTGAAGGCTCTGTATAGAAGTGTTGCAGCCTGTGCACGGGTCAAGTTGCCCTGAGAGTCGAAGACCAGTTTTCCGTCTTTTGTATCACCTGTCATGAGACCGTATTTTACAGAAAGTGCTACATACTTTCTAAGGCTTGGTGTAATCTGGCTTGCATCCGCAAACTGGCTGAGTACGCTCTCGTCCGCTACTTCATTTTGATAGCCTAATGCCTTAACGAGCGCTACGGCCATATCTTCTCGGACAGCATTCTCCGATGGCTTGAAATAGTTGCCGGATGAAGTTCTATAATAGGTAAGATAATTCTTTGAAGATTCAACGAATTTATACTCCCAGGCTTTTTTGGTAACATCGGCAAACGTCGGTGTATCCGGAGAGTATAACTTCAGGTCAAGAGTATTGACCATCATTTTAGCAAACTGCGCTCTTGTTACTGTCCCGTTGGGGTTGAAGGAATCATTTCCTACACCATCGATAATATTGTTTTCGTACATCCACATGATGTAATCATAAGCCCAATGTCCTTGTTTGACATCCTTGAAGCTTTTAGCAATCGTGCTGATGATGCTTCCCTTATTATTTTTGCTATCGTTCTTTGCAGCAAAGGATGGAACCGCAAATGAAAATATCAGCATGATACTAATAAATAGTGATATAAGTCCTTTCAGGTTTTTCTTCATAACAAAATCCTCCTTCGGTAATTTTATGTAATATTCATTCGTTTCCTCAGGAGGACATTTTTAGGGTATTTTTTAAGTGTAATAGAATTGTAATATTTATTCTGGTTGTGAATCGATCAAAATCACTCTTGCTGGCGCAGCTTCCGTGCCGATGATCTTCAGCGGAAGAGCAATCATTTGGTAGTTGCCTTCTTTGATATCTGCAAGCTTCAGTCCTTCCAGGATAATGATTCCGTTTCCTAATAAAGTAGTATGGGTCGCATGGCCCGGCTGGGATCGTTCAATCCCAAGAGAGTCAATTCCTACCCCTTTAATTTTGAGTTCATACAAATATTCGGCCCCTGATTCATCTACAAATACAAATTCCGGATCAAATCCATCGAAAAAAGAATTTCGTGTTTTTAACAATATAAATGAGCCGGACTGTATTTTCTTTGTTTTCAGGTCTTCCGAAGTAATTCTGTCCTTAACATCTGTGAAATCATAAACGCAGCAATCCGTTACCAGCTTCGTAATATCCAGTTTGTCTATTGTTGAGCCTCCTTTGATCATATGAAGAGGCGCATCGATATGGGTACCGGAGTGCATACCGATCTTTATTACGGATTCATAAACATAACCGGAATTGTAATCATGCGTTACAGAGATTTCAGGTCTTTTTTCTATCCGGTTGTTGTATACGGGCATATTCTGATGAACAGGCATTGATATATCATATATTTTCACAGTAATCCCCCCAAGTCCTTGATTTATTATAGGCATAACAATACCACCTGTTAAAATAAGATGGAAATTTCTATATTTATTATAGTAGATGTCAAAGCATAAAACAAGAACACAGTTAGATCAGGCTAACACACCTGCTGCTAAAACGTTTCTTTGATATACAGGTACTTTGTCTGAGAAAGGTCAATGTCGACACTGACGATTTTCCTGTCCCTGGCTTCTTTTTTATATACTCGTATAACAGGGCTTTCCGGGAGGTACTTGTTCTGCTCTATTACAACACCCTTGTGGTTGGTATTGAGC
>JAEZNF010000244.1 GCA_023441845.1 Bacillota bacterium
CCTTTGTGCTTTGGGGATTCACAGATAAATATTCATGGGTTCCCGGAACTTTCCCGGGTACCGACAACCCATTGATATATGATAAGAATTTTAATCCGAAACCGGCTTATACTGCATTAAAAGAAGCATTGATGAATTAAAAGAAAAAAGAGATTTTGGGTTTTAAATTTTAAATTATACTAAAATTAGAGGTATCTACATAAATGTAGATACCTCTGTCTTTGTATATTTTTGATATATTGACGAGTTTTATAACATCATACATTTTTTAACGGCTCAATAGGATTCACTTCTGAAGACTTTCTGGCTGGAATTATGGAAGCGGCCATTGCAGAAAGTACCGCTATAATACCGGAAAACCTATAAACCGGTAATTCACCGGAGTTGGAACAACAGGTGTTCCGCAATATTCACTATTTTATTGAAGAAGTTGTGTTTGGCTGGTGTAAATTGGTGATTGTAAACATCCTGATAGGACATGTATATATAAATAAGTGAGAATTCTTTCAGGAATTATTGGCAAATATGCTTTCCGATACTTTCGAATTTGGTCTTTTTTCATCGGTATTACTGAAATCTTAACCAGCCTTCCTGAATAAATATCTGAAAGATTAACATGAAAAAAAGGCCATGAGGCTCGATGCCTTCATGACCTTTTTGGGTGCAGTTATTCTTATTGCTTATTTACTCTTATTTGTTTCACTTCCATCGGAATTTCTTGTATAGTTGTGGTCAATACTGCCCTCTGCAATATACCCATATGCCCAGTGTGATTTATTTACGTCTATGAATCCACAGTCAGCATCTTTTAATGGGCCGCGGTTTAAGAGTCTGTCTATGATTGTCACACATTCGCCACGTTTAATCTGAGCGTCGGGTTTGAAGCTTCCGTCGCTATATCCTTCAATGAGCCTGGAACGGAAGATTTCCTCTATATAGTTCTTGGCCCAGTGTTTGCTGATATCGTTAAAATGCAACTTATATGGTTCTATGTTTTTAAGCTTTAAATATTTTGCAAGTGCGGTTGATAGCTCTGCCCTTGTAATAGCCTTGTTCGGTAAAAATGTTCCATCACTGTAGCCGCTGAATAATCCGTTATTTACTGCTGTAATTATGTAATCATATGCCCAGTGTTTTTTATCTACGTCAGAGAATTTTTTGCCTGCATCGGTGCTTTTACCAAGTGACAATGCTGTAACCAGTATCTTAGCGACTTCTGCCCTTGTAACCACATTTTCAGGCTTGAATTCTTTGGTTTCATAACCGTTGATAAACTTTACATGAGACTTACCTTCAATTTTTCCGGAGAATCCTATAAAGTTGAAGACTGATTCGTCATCATCAGTATTATTAAGTATATTAGCCGAAGATATTGTTACTTTAGAGGACATCTTCGATTCAGATGAATCAGCAGTACCCAGCTTTATTTTAAATGATTTTTCACCGGTTGATTTTGGATTTAAGGTTCCGATATTCCAGGAGATAGTATTTCCGGATACTGTACCATTAGCAGCATCAACTACTGTTGCATTTTGAGGTATTTCAACTTTTACTATTACGTTCTCGGCAGGAGTGTCAAGTTTATTATTGTAATATACTGAGAAAGTTACTGTACCGTTTTCTTCATAAGCTGTTTTGGATGAAGTCAGGAATACTCCCAGATCAGCCGGAATTGGTATAGGAGTAGCAGTTGGGGTGCCGGCTGTAGTAGGTGTAGCTGTAGCTGCTGATGTTGCTGCTTCTGCCGGCGGTGCTGCTGGAACATAATTCCCGGGAGCTGAGATAACATTTGGTGGTGTACTTGTTGTTGGTGTTGTTGATTTTATTGTTACTTTCTTTTCAACTACCTCGGATTCATTGCCAGCCTGGTCAACAGTTTTTGCTTTAAGGGTGAATGTCCCAGGTTTGTCGATTATTACCCCTGATACGGAATCCTTGTCATTGTATTTTATCCATGCACCGTTATAATTGTACCATGAAGTAACAGGCGCATCTTTATGATCATCTATTCCATGAGTTATAGTGAATTTTATTGGTTTATCTGTAACAACAGAGATATCGTCCTTCAGATTGATAGTTGGTGGCGAAGGCTTTGTATTATCTATGTTTTCTATTTTATATTCACGGGCTTGACTTCTAAACATTATTTGTCCGTCAATCATATCATAGCAGACAGCGATAACGGTCAGATTCTCATTTACTTCAAAGCTGCCGTTGAAGTCTTGGTAATCAATATCCTCTTCATTTTCGGTAGCCTTTATCTTTTTATAAACAAGACGGAGGGTTTTATATGAAGGTTCCGATGGTTTAATAATATTGACAGTAACTTTCTTTGTAGATTTATCACTTGGACTAATTTTAATTTCTGGTGACTTTGGATTTTTAGTATCTTTTGTAAATGTAAGGGTCTTTTCCTGGCAATTAGGGAACTTGTGGATACTATCTTCTGCCCAGATTCGAAGTAAATATGTACCGTCATCCAAATCACCTATGGGAACATAGCAGTCAAAAGGTTTTTCACTGCCATTTGGAACAGTGGTAAATTGATGATCAATGTTTTTTTTATCAGATAATATCTTGGGTATTGGAG
>JAEZNF010000678.1 GCA_023441845.1 Bacillota bacterium
TAAGCCTGTAAAGGAGCCTGATAATTTGCCGATGGGCGTATCGGAAGAAGAAATAGATGCGGCAGCTGATATTATTAACAATGCCAAAAGGCCTGTAATACTGTCGGGCGGTGGTGTATCAATAGCAGGAGCAGACGGAGAGGTATTAAGGTTTGCAGAAAAGTGCAGGATCCCCGTTACGACGACCATGATGGGACTTGGTTCATTTCCGGGTACCAATGATTTGTTTACAGGCCTTTTAGGTATGCATGGTACCAGAACATCCAATATAGCCGTATCCGAATCGGACATTTTTATAGCAATAGGGGCAAGGTTTAGTGACAGGGTTATAAGTGATGTCAGGAAGTTTGCACCTGATGCAAAAATTATGCACATAGATATTGATCCGGCAGAGATAGGAAAAAACATTGGTGTACACTATCCTCTGACAGGCAATATAAAGGAAATACTGACACGGTTAATTGAAAAGGTGGATAAAAGGGATTACTCCGAATGGAATAAAAAAATTGACGAATTGAAAAGAGAATACCCTTTAAAGTATCCCAAGGATGGGACTTTAAAGCCACATTATATCGTTGAAAGAATCTATGAGCTTACAAAAGGCGAGGCCCTTATTACAACAGAGGTTGGGCAGAATCAGTTGTGGGCAGCCCAGTACTATAAATATACTACCCCAAGGCAGTTTATTTCTTCCGGGGGCCTGGGTACAATGGGCTACGGTCTTGGAGCCTGTATAGGTGCTCAAATGGGGAGGCCTGAGAAGAAAGTAATAAATGTAGCCGGAGACGGAAGCTTCAGGATGAATTGTACTGAGCTGGCTACTGCTGTAGAATATAAACTGCCTATTGTCATAGCCTTGTTGAACAACCATGTACTTGGCATGGTCAGGCAGTGGCAGGAGCTTTTCTATGACAGAAGGTATTCAGCCACAACAATTGACAGGGGAACGGATTTTGTTGCTCTGGCAGAAGCTTTTGGAGCTATAGGAATAAATGTCACAAAGCCTGAGGAAGTCGACGGCGCTTTGGAAAAAGCGTTGGCATCGAAGGATAGGCCGGTTCTTATAAACTTTGAAATAGACCGTGACGAAAAGGTATTTCCCATAGTGCCTCCGGGAGCGCCTATTAGTGAACTTATTGAAGAGTAATATAATTATATATAAGGCAAAGGCCGGCAGGATTTTGATATGCCCCGGCCTTTTATTTGCAATAATTTCTTTATAATAAAATTTTCTTGACTTTATCAAAAATATATGTTAAATTAGTTATTGCTTCGTTGCAAAGGTCTTTTTTTTTATGCGGAAAATTTAGTTTGATAAATTTTATATATATGTTATTAGCAAAAGCTGGAGGTGTAAAAAAATGAGGGTTAAAATTACTGTGGCATGTACAGAATGTAAGCAGAGAAATTACAACACAATGAAGAACAAAAAGAACGATCCTGACAGGCTCGAAATGAAGAAGTTCTGCAGATTCTGCAGGAAACACACAGAGCATAAAGAAACTAAATAATTTGATTTAGGAGATATACTTATGGCTGAAGAAGTTGTAAAAAAAGAAGGGAAATTTGAAAATCTTAAAAAAAATTTTATAAAATTTTTTAAAGATGTCAAGAATGAACTTAAGAAGGTTATTTGGCCGACTAAATCACAGCTCATAAACAATACTTTGACAGTATTGGGAGTGTGCTTGATAATAGGTGCTATTATCTGGATTGCTGACTTTGGCTTGTTAAAATTGGCTAACGTTGTGTTTTATCCAGATAGATAAAGATTTTGGTTTTGCAATAATTCCGATTGCTTGTTTAGCATAGGATGGTGCATGACCGTATAACCTTGGCTGGTGAGTTGCATAGGGCTGGGATTAATTGGTTTGCATGTAATTCATATGCTTGAATTTAAATTGTAACAAGGAGGACATGGAGCTTATAGCTTCTTAACGATATGTCTGAAGGTGCAAAATGGTATGTAGTTCATACTTACTCTGGATATGAAAATAAAGTAAAAGCCAATCTGGAAAAAATAGTTGAAAACAGAGGAATGCAGGAATTTATTCTTGATATTGTTGTTCCTATGGAAGAACAGATTGAGATAAAAGACGGCAAAAAGAAGGCTACTCTGAAAAAAGTTTTTCCGGGTTATGTGCTTGTAAAGATGATAATGTCTGACGAATCCTGGTATGTTGTTAGAAATACCAGAGGTGTGACCGGATTTGTCGGGCCTGGATCAAAACCGGTACCTCTTACGGATGATGAAGTGAGAGCGATGGGTGTTGAAGAATTTGACCCTATCGTGGATTATGAAGTCGGTGATAATGTAAGAGTTGTTTCCGGACCTCTTGAAAACTTCATCGGTATTGTTGAAGAAATCAACATGGAAAAGAGAAAAGTAAGAGTTGAAGTTTCAATGTTCGGCAGAGAAACTCCGGTTGAATTGGAATTGGTACAAATACACAAGATATAATCGGTTATTTTAAAATAGTGTGTACAAGCCGATGCATAAATGCAAGACTTTGTATATAAATAATAACATTTAATCATAAACATGCGGGAAAGAAAAGGTGTATTATGCATTTTCGCGCCGGGTGTCTTATGATTGAGTAGTTTGTCAAAGATTAACTTGGGAGGTGGAACTCATGGCAAAGAAAATATCAGGCTATGTAAAACTTCAGATTCCTGCGGGGAAAGCAACTCCGGCTCCACCGGTTGGACCAGCTTTAGGACAGCATGGCGTAAACATAATGGGATTTTGTAAGGAATTTAACGAAAGAACTGCTAAAGAGATGGGATTAATAATTCCGGTAGTTATCACAGTTTATTCCGACAGATCATTCTCATTTATAACAAAGACGCCGCCGGCTTCTGTCTTATTGAAGAAAGCATGTAAGATTGAAAGCGGTTCTGGTAAACCGAACAGAGAAAAAGTTGCAAAAATATCCAAGGAAGAAGTTAGAAAAATAGCTGAATTGAAAATGCCCGACTTGAATGCAGCAAGTGTTGAAGCTGCAATGAGTATGGTGGCAGGTACAGCAAGAAGTATGGGAATCGTTGTTGAAGACTAATACTGTTTTGGTTTTGTACATTGCTTAAAGTGGGAGGGAATTCTTAAGTTCCCGAAAAATTACCACAAAGGAGAGGATAACATGAAGAGAGGAAAAAAATATTTAGATAGTTCTAAACTTGTCGATAGATTAAAGTTATATGATCCATCTGAAGCATTGGATTTGGCACAGAAAACTGCCAAAGCAAAGTTTGACGAGACAGTTGAAGCTCATATAAAGCTCGGTGTTGACTCAAGGCATGCTGACCAGCAGGTTAGAGGTGCTGTTGTACTTCCGCACGGTACAGGTAAGAAAGTGAGAGTACTTGTATTCGCTAAAGGCGATAAAGCAAAAGAAGCTGAACAAGCCGGTGCTGAATTTGTTGGAGCAGAAGAACTTGTAACCAAGATTCAGAACGAAAACTGGTTTGACTACGATGTAGTTGTTGCAACTCCCGATATGATGGGTGTTGTCGGTAGACTCGGTAAGGTACTTGGTCCTAAAGGATTAATGCCAAACCCGAAAGCCGGAACAGTTTCAATGGATGTAGCCAAGGCTATTGCCGATATCAAAGCCGGTAAAATAGAGTACAGGCTTGATAAGACAAACATAATCCACTGCCCGATAGGAAAGGTTTCCTTCGGTACGGAAAAGCTCAGAGATAATTTCCGTACTTTAATGGAAGCTATAGTAAAGGCTAAACCGGCAGCAGCAAAAGGTCAATATTTGAAGAGTGTTGTTGTAACATCTACAATGGGACCTGGAATAAAGGTTAACACTACTAAAGTAACAGAATAATGCTGTTAGCAGTATAAAATTTAATATGATCAGCCATAGACAGTAGGAGCCGTAAGGCATAAAAGGTTAAATCCGTCCTACCGAGGTGAACGATAATAAAGTTTATTACCCTCGTATGTCTATGTGCATTCGAGGGTTTATTATTTGATGCCATTATTTCTCGAAGAGAAATCAGGCAATAAATTTAAAGCAATATTAAAGATAAAGGAGGTGTACAGAGTGCCAAGTGAAAAGACGCTACAGTTGAAAAAGGAAGTTGTAAAAGATATTTCAGCGAAGGTTAAAGCTGCCAAGTCAATAGTACTTGCTGACTATAGAGGTCTTACTGTAGAGCAGGATACCGAATTGAGAAATGCGTTAAGGAAGGCCGGTGTTGAGTATAAGGTTTTAAAGAATACTTTAACTAGCCTGGCTATGAAGGAAAACGGATTAGACGAAATGGACGCTTTCTTAAAAGGACCGACATCTGTTGCTATGAGTGACAGTGATCTTATAGCACCGGCCAAGGTTATGGCTGAATACG
>JAEZNF010000049.1 GCA_023441845.1 Bacillota bacterium
AAGCTCAGATTAAAGCTCTCGAAGGGGCACATAGAGGACTTACAGGAAAAGAAATCGACAGTATTGCCAGGAAAATAATTACAGACAATGGCTACGAGAAGAATTTCGGACATGGCTTAGGGCATGGTGTGGGCCTGGAGGTGCATGAAGAGCCAAGGGTATCTCTGGCAGGTGATATAAGGATGGAAGACGGAATGGTAGTTACTGTGGAACCCGGAATATATATACATAACCTTGGCGGTGTTAGAATTGAAGATATGATTGTAATAGATTCGGATGTGCCACAGGTCTTAAACAAGGCTTCAAAGGACATAATAATTATATAAAGCAACAAGTAATTTTTGCAAAATACGTGAAATAGAAAATTTTTCTTGAAATATATATAATTTTATTTTAATATTATCTAGGAAATACTAAATAATTGGGTTAATATTATAGTCCTTTTGGATAATAAAGTTAAACTCACCTAGAATTTGGAGGGAAAGTTAATGATAACAGCAGGAGATTTTAGAAATGGTGCTACTTTTGAGTTGGACGGGCAAATATTCCAGGTGGTTGAATTCCAGCACGTAAAACCGGGTAAGGGAGCTGCTTTTGTTAGAACAAAATTAAAGAATATTGTTACTGGAGCTACTGTAGAAAGAACATTCAACCCTTCTGATAAAATGCCTAAAGCACATATAGAAAGAAAGGACATGCAGTATTTGTACAGTGACGGAGATCTTTACTACTTTATGGATGTTGAAACTTTTGAACAGATGCCCATAAATGCGGCTACTATCGGGGATTCATTAAAGCTTGTAAAGGAAAATATGGTATGTAAGATTTTATCGCATAAAGGAAATGTTTTCGGAATAGAACCGCCTACATTTGTTGAGCTGGTAATAACCGAGACAGAACCGGGCTTCAAGGGAGATACTGCTACAGGCGCTACAAAGCCTGCTACTGTTGAGACCGGCGCAGTTGTTAAGGTTCCGTTATTTGTTAACCAGGGTGATACCATAAGAATAGACACCAGAACCGGTGAGTATATGGAAAGAGCATAAGTGATATAATAAAAATAAAATATGAAGAGGTGTAATATGAGCTATTTAAAGGAACGCGTTTCTTATTTAAAAGGCCTTGCAGAAGGAATGCAGATTAGTGATTCTACAAACGAAGGCAAGCTTCTAAAAGCTATTATTGAGGTTCTGGACGATGTGGCACTTTCTGTATCCGACATTGAAGAAACACAGGACCTCTTAAGCGAGCAGGTTGACAGTATTGATGAAGATTTGGCTGAAATGGAAAGAGTGATATTTGACGAAGAGGAGGAAGACTCCGACTCGGATTGCGATTGTTTAGGGGAGTTTGAGTGCCCGTATTGCAATAAATCCATATGTCTCGACGAAGATTCAATTGATGATAATGATGAAGTTGAATGCCCTCACTGCAAAGAAAAGATAAAGATCAACTGGGAATGCGGATGCGAAGATTGTAATGATGAAGAATAAAATTAACGCATAGTATTAAAAAATAAAAATAAACACAGGAAAAGAATGAGTTTTCACAATCATTCTTTTTTTTGCATAAAAATGGACAAAGATTAATATCTATAAGTAAAGAAAACTAATCTATAAAATTCATAAAATTATCAAGGGGGATTACAGTTGGAAACTAAAGACAAAGCAGAAAAAAACAAAGGCCGCAGTATGGAAGCAGAAATCTTCAGGTTTATAGCACAGGACATAAGGCTTGTCATAAGAGGAATAAACCCCGATGATCTTGAGTCTTTGGAAGAAATAAGACTAAGGGCCAATAAGCCTTTGATGCTTCAAAACAAGCATGGAGATTGGTTTGTTGATTCTAACGGCAGATTAACCAAAAGTTTAGGCAACCTTAGGCATATCTCCCAGGAAGACATAATTAAGACGGTTGAGCTGATTAGTGAAAACTCAATTTATGCCTTCCAGGAAGATATAAGAGGAGGGTTTATAACATTAAAAGGCGGCCATAGGGTGGGGATAGCCGGAAGAGCAGTATTAGACGATGGCAGGATAAAGAATATAAAGGACATATCAGGTTTGAATATAAGGATCTCAAGGGAAATAACAGGCTGCTCGGACCGGATTATAAAGCATATCATAAAAGGTGAAAATGAGGTTTTAAATACTTTGATAATATCACCTCCTCAGTGCGGCAAGACTACAATGCTGAGGGATATTGCGAGAGCTTTAAGTGATGGGATTCCAAGGCTTAAATTTAAGGGAGTGAAAGTTGGAGTTATTGATGAGAGATCTGAAATAGCCGCATGTTATAAAGGAGCCGCACAGAACAGTATAGGGGTCAGGACGGATGTTTTGGATGGCTGCCCCAAGTCTATAGGCATGACGCTTATGTTAAGGTCAATGTCACCTGAAGTAATCATAACGGATGAAATCGGAAACAGTGGTGATAAGGAAGCTGTTATGCAGGTAATAAATGCAGGTGTTAAAATTATTACTTCGGCTCATGGCTTTAATGTGTCCGAATTAAAGGCACGACATGAAGTTATTGGGCTTATTGAGAAGAAAGTATTTGAAAGATACATAGTATTGAGTAATTTAAAAGGGCCGGGCACTGTACATGAAATAATTGACGGTATTACAATGAGGTCTTTAAAGGGTAACGGCGATGTTTTTTAAATTTGTCGGAAGTATTATGGTTATAGCTGCATCTGCCTTTTTAGGTTACTATTTATCGCTTGATTGCAGTAAGAGACCCGGACAATTGAGAGTATTACAAGGACTTCTCACCATGCTTGAGAATGAGATGTGTTTTCTCTCAAGCTTGTTGAGCGAATCCTTTAAAAAGATATCCGCAAGCTCCGACAGCGTTGTCGCTGAGATATTTGGCGATACCGTAAAAATATTGAACGCGTGTGAAGGTTTTAACGCGTTTGAGGCCTGGGAAACAGCCGTAAGAAATAACATTAAAAAAACATCCCTTAATAAAGAGGATGAGGAAATTCTGGTTTCATTCGGGAAAATGCTCGGCGCATCGGACATAGAAGGGCAGATAAAAAACATAAGGCTGACACTCAACCAACTTAAGATGCAGGAACAAAAGGCAGAGGAAAGTAAGAAGAAAAATGAGTCCATGTACAGGAGTTTGGGAATATTAGGCGGTCTAGCCTTAGTGATAGTATTGATTTAACATCATATCGCAGCTGGGCTGCAAGCTTCGAAGTATGAAAATCGCTGCTAAAACTACTGAACTATATCTTCTCGAAAAGTGTCTTATAACGCTTATGCTATAAGACTTTCAGAATAAAAGTTTGCTAGAAAAACAAACTTTTTTAAGAAGAATAGTATATATTGAACGCGAAAGAATTTTCATAAAGTGTTGCGTGTTCATTGGATCAAGGTATATGATTTCGCGAAAAAATAGAATTAGAAATGTAAGCTGTTTTTCGGGAAACATATTATTCACAAGAAGAAACAAAATAATGTAAAGTAGGGTTGATTATGGGGATAGATTTGATATTCAGAATTGCTGCTATAGGTATACTTGTTTCTGTTTTAAATGCTGTTTTAAACAAATCGGGCCGTGATGAGCAGGCTATGATGACCACTTTAGCAGGTCTTATTGTGGTTTTGATGATGGTTATAAAAGAAATTGTGCGGTTGTTTGACACTGTTAAGACAATGTTTCAGTTTTAGATTATTTGAATGTCACATAAGAAGGCAGATGATGAAAATGGAAATACTTCAGATAGTGGGACTTGGAATAGTAGCTACTATACTTGCTGTGGTTATAAAAACTCAAAGACCCGAATTGGGGATTCAGATAAGCATTGTAACCGGTGTAATTGTTTTTCTTATGATTGCAAGCAAAATGTCAACGGTGATCGAACTTCTGAACGGTTTTACCAGAAAAGCAAATATAGATATGACATATATGAGCACTGTTCTGAAAATTATAGGGATTGCGTATATAGCGGAATTTGGGGCCGAGGTTTGCAAAGATGCCGGTGAGGGTGCTATAGCTGCAAAGATTGAATTGGCAGGCAAGGTGATAATAATTGTTCTTGCTGTGCCCATTATTACTTCACTTCTGGATTTGGTAGTTAAAATAATGCCGTAATACAAGTTAAAGTGTTTTTGTCCTCTTTAGCCAATTATACTAAGTAAAAATGAACCTTGATAAAACTGTTATGGTTTTGTATAATTACTTGAAGTATTTTTATTGGAGAATGAGATGAAGACTCTTATAATAGCTGTAAATTCCAGGTATATTCACTCTTCACTGGCCGGGCGGTATTTAAAAGCAAGCTGTGACCATAAAGACGGTGAGGTTAAGCTTTTGGAGTATACTATAAACGATAATGCCGATGCGGTACTGTCTTCAATTTATATGGAGAAGGCTGATGTTGCAGCGTTTTCATGTTATATCTGGAATATTGACTATGTATCAAGCGTTGCGGAAAGCCTGAAATCGGTTTTGCCCGGAATAAAAATAGTTTTAGGCGGTCCTGAAGTTTCATTTGATCCTGAAAAAATAATAAAATCCAACCCAGCTGTTGATTTTATTGTTTCGGGAGAGGGAGAATATGCTTTCCCGCTGCTTTTAAAGCATATCAATACCGGTGTGCCCGCAATAGAAGGGATGAAAGGCTTAACATACAGGATACGGGATAACGTGTATACCAACGGAGGTTATAACATTATTGATAATCTTGATGCATTGCCGTCCCCCTATGATGAAGAGATGATTTCGGCAATTGGGAGCAATAGGATCGTTTACTATGAAAGCTCAAGGGGATGTCCGTTTTCCTGTACCTACTGTATATCTTCCACATTTGAAGGTGTCCGCTATTTTTCCATGGAAAGAGTAAAAAATGACATTGAAAAGCTGGTAAACGCCAGGGTCAGACAAATCAAGTTTGTAGACAGGACGTTTAACTGTAATAGATTAAGAGCGATGGAGATTTTCAAGTACATAATAGATAGCGGTTGGGATATCAACTTTCACTTTGAGATAGGAGGAGACCTGTTTGATGAAGGAATTTTAACCCTTCTTAAAAGTGCGCCGAAAGGTCTGATACAGTTTGAAATAGGTGTTCAGACCGTAAACGATAAGGCTATAGAGAGCATTAAAAGGAAAACCGATTTTAGTAAACTTGCCGGAAATATTGAAAAATTGAGGTCCTATGGCAACATACACCTGCACCTTGACTTGATAGCCGGCCTTCCGTGCGAAGATCTGCAATCCTTCGGTAGCTCCTTCGACTGGGTTTATTCTAAAAAACCTCATCAACTGCAGCTTGGATTTTTAAAGCTTCTTAAGGGGTCAGGTATAAGGAAAAACGCTGATGAACACATGTACAAATTTAAAAACCATCCGCCGTACGAAATCCTTTCCAATAAATATATGGGTTTTGATGAGATTATAAGGCTTAAGGGCATGGAAGAACTTGTCGACAGGTACTACAACTCAGGAAAGTTTGTAAAAACACTGGATTATGTTATAACCGGGAGATTTCATTCACCGTTTGATTTTTATAACAGCTTTTATTTATACGGCAGAAGAAAGGGACTATTTGAAAAGTCTGTTTCATCAAGGGAATTATACGGCATTCTTATTGAGTTTTTAACTTTTACGGACAGGCTTTCCGGTTTACCGGCTTTATATGAGCTATTAAAGTATGATTATCTGGCATCGGATAACTCAAATAATTTGCCTGAAGGTCTAATTAGGGACAGAAATATAAATTTAAACGAACTGACATTTGAATTTTTAAAAAAAGAAGAAAACATCATTTCTTATTTGCCTTTGTTTGCGGGTGTTCCGGCAAAGCAAATATTTAAAAAAATTCACATTGAGGTCTTTAATTTTGATATAATGGGCGAGGAATTTGCAAAAGAAAAGACAGCAGTAATATTTAACTACACAACAAAGGATAAGGTAACCGGCTTGTATGAATGCAAAAAGATAAACGGTACCGCCTTTTTTAAAGGAGGACACTATGAGTAATATTAAATTAAAAGCTTTAACAAGAACAGCAGTACTTCTGGCTTTAACCCTGGTGCTTCAGGCTTTGGGCAGATACATTACTGCTTTCATCGGTCCAAACAGTAATTTTATTGTCGGGCCGCTTGTAAACGCATGCTTAATAATAGCAGCAGCTTCGGTTGGACTCTGGTCAGGGAGCCTCATTGCTATTATGGCGCCTTTTGGAGCAGTATTAACAGGCGCAGCAATTCCGCTGCCGTTTATTCCGTTTATAGCAGTTGGAAATTTTCTGCTGGTCTTATTTTTTTACATTTCTAAAAAGAATTATTATCTGGGCATATTAATAGGATCTGTTGCAAAATCAGGATTTCTATTTGCTTCGGTATATTTCTTTTTGTATATGTTTAAAGCTGCTTTGGACATAAAGCCGGGTATTGTAAAAGCTATGTATATGACCTTCAGCTGGCAACAGCTAATTACCGCACTGCTTGGGGGAGCGATAGCATTGGCAGTTATAAAGGCCCTGGGTAAAAATATAGAAATCTAATCAAGCGGAATAATTAAGGATATTCTCGTGCCCTTGGGATGGTTGGGGACAATTTTCAAGCTGTCTGAAAATAAGTTTACCAAAGTAAGACCCCATCCCCTGCATGAGACATTGTCAATGTCGGCTACTTCACGGTTCAATTCAACGGAAGCAGAATCTAATCCGTTTCCCTCATCACATATTTCGAAAAATATGGAATTATCCGACTTTTTTATAGTAAGAGATACTTTCCCCGGATTTTTTTCATATCCGTGCTCCAGACAATTTACCAGAAGCTCGTGAACTGCACTTTTTAGTTTGTATTTAGGTGTCTCTTCGCTTGTAATGCTATCAATAGCTTCCTCGCAAAGCATTAGAAATTTTTCGATGTTTTCTTCGTCGTATGGTATATATGCCTCGAGATTATATTTAAGTATTTGCATCATTCACTCCTCCTAAAATATTATAGCATTCATCTTACTTAAAATCTAGACAGATTGTTCTTTTAAACAGATTTTATTTTGGGTAAAATTATGTTGGAAAGTATATAATTCTATAAATGGAGGAATTCAATGGATAAGCATGAGATAAGCATTATACTTAAAGATATAGGTACACTTCTTGAGATAAAGGGCGAGAGCTTCTTTAAATCCAAAGCATATTATGATGCTGCCCGGAATATTGAACTTATAGATGGAGATCTGGAGGTTATTGTCAATAGTGGTGAATTAAAAGAGATAAGGGGATTTGGCGATGCTTTAACGCAAAAGATCACCGAACTGGTAAAAAAAGGTCGTCTGGAATACTATGAAAAGCTGAAGGAGTCAATACCGGCAGGCCTTATGGAAATGCTGAAAATACCGGGGTTGGGAGCTAAAAAAATTAAAGTGATATATGAAAAGCTTAACATAGAAACAATCGGAGAATTAAAATACGCCTGTCTGGAAAACAGGCTGGCCAAACTATCGGGTTTTGGGGAAAAGACCCAGGCAAAAATTCTGGAGGGCATTGAGAACCTGGGAAAGTACGCCGGCAAGTACCACTTCCACTTTGCAGCAAGCTTAGCGGAGGAACTTAAGAAATCTTTTATGGAAAGTGGTTTGGTGATAAGGTGCAGTGAGGGTGGGAGCCTCCGAAGAAAGAAGGAAGTGGTAAAAGATATAGACCTTCTTGTGAGCAGTAGCGCAAACACAGAAGTTATGGACTTTTTTGCTTCTCATCCTTTGGTTTTAAAAGTGGTTTCAAAGGGTGAAACCAAATCCAGTGCAGTACTGAAGGATGGTATAAACGCTGATTTGAGGGTTGTATCCGACGATGAGTTTCCGTATGCACTGCATCATTTTACCGGAAGCAAGGAGCATAATACTGCTTTAAGGCACATAGCCAAACAACAGGGTATAAAAATGAACGAGTACGGATTGTTTAAAGATGAAGAACTTATAAAGTGCAAGGATGAGGAAGATATCTTCAAGGTGTTCGGAATGTCATATATCCCGCCGGAACTAAGAGAAAACAACGGAGAACTGGAAGAGGCTTTAAAAGGCGGAATTCCCGAATTAGTAACGGTTGGTGATTTAAGAGGGGTTATACATGTGCATTCCAATTACAGCGACGGAAGTAACAGTATTGAAGAACTGGTCTTGTATTGTAAGGAGAAAGGTTATTCATACATGGGAATATCAGACCACAGCCAGACCGCCTACTATGCCGGAGGTCTCACAGTAGACGATATAAAAAGGCAGCATGAGGAGATAGACAGGCTGAATGAAAAGCATGGGGATTTTACAATATTAAAGGGAATAGAGCTGGATATATTGCCTGATGGAAGCCTTGACTATAACGATGATATTCTATCGTGGTTTGACTTTACAATAGCTTCGGTACATTCTTCATTCCGGCTGGAGGAAAAAGCCATGACCGAGAGAGTTGTAAGGGCGATGCAAAACAAATACGTTAAAATTCTGGGACATCCGACCGGGAGACTGCTTCTTTCGAGGGAGCCTTATAAAATAAACATGGATGCAATTATTGAAACTGCATCTATAAAAAATGTAGCTATTGAAATAAATGCCAACCCCCACAGGCTTGATTTGGATTGGCGTTATGTAAAAGCGGCAAAGGAAGCCGGATGTAAGTTTGCAGTATGCCCTGATGCCCATGACCTGAAGGGCATTGATAATGCAGTATTTGGTATTAACATAGCCCGTAAGGGATGGCTTGTAAAATCGGATGTCATAAATACTTCGGATACTT
The DNA here is from genome assembly GCA_023441845.1 of Bacillota bacterium. Taxonomy (GTDB): domain Bacteria; phylum Bacillota; class Clostridia; order Acetivibrionales; family DSM-2933; genus JAEZNF01. The sequence continues at coordinate 8,753 of JAEZNF010000049.1, forward strand.
CTGCTGTTAGAAGTATGTTGAATGGAAAAATATATAGTAATTTATAGCAGGAATTGAAGGTAAAGGTTGCTTGAATTTTCATGCATATTTTTCTTGAATACGTGTCCCAATTAGAATAAAATATTAATAGGTGTCTTTTTTTTATGGAAAATCAGGCATATGTAATGTCATAAACTACAGCGCCTGGTTTATTAACATTTTGTGAGGAGAGATTAGTGTAATGAGTAAGAGAGATGTATCAAAGGTATTATTAGACGAGAATGAGATTCCAAAGCAATGGTATAACATAGTTGCGGATATGCCCAACAAGCCTGCTCCCAGTTACAGTCCAATGACCGGTAAAGTGGCCACATTCGACGATATGGCGGTTATTTTTCCGAAAGATATTATACTGCAGGAAGCTTCAACTGAAAGATGGATAGATATTCCCGATGAAGTAAGGGATATGTACCGCCAGTGGAGACCGTCTCCGCTATACAGGGCAAGAAATCTAGAAAAGCTTTTAAAGACGCCTGCGAGAATCTACTATAAGTATGAAGGCACAAATGCTACAGGAAGCCATAAACTGAATTCTTCACTTCCGCAGGCATATTATAATAAAATTGCCGGTATTAAAAGGCTGGCAACCGAAACAGGTGCGGGGCAGTGGGGAAGTGCGCTGAGCCTGGCCTGCAATTATTTCGGGCTTGAATGTATGGTATATATGGTAAAGGTAAGCTACCAGCAGAAGCCATACAGGCGTTCATTCATGCAGACATTTGGCGCCAGCGTTGTAGCAAGTCCAAGCGAGTTGACCAATAGCGGCAGATCAATATTGGAGAAGGACCCTGACAGTACAGGGAGCCTCGGCATAGCTATCAGTGAGGCTGTTGAG